>CAXEIY010000267.1:0-34205 GCA_963996245.1 uncultured Planctomycetia bacterium
CCTCTCGGTCTACTTAGGACTTTTGATGCTCCGGTAATGGAAGTGAATTGTGCCCAACGCACTTACTCTACGGTCTCCTCTCAGGCATTACTCTTGATGAACAGTGGTTTCATCCTGGAACTATCACGTTTGTTTGCCCATCGTGTAATGCGCCAGAAAAGAGGGGATCGACACGCCCAGGTGCAACTGGCTTGGAAACTTGCTTATGCTCGTTCCGCCAGTGATCTGGAACTGGAACAGTCGATGGCCTTTCTGAATACCCTGGATGCTCAACTACAGCCTGCTGCAGAAAGCAAACCCGCGTCTGATAAGGAAGACAAAGAAAAGTCCTCCCCGCCAGATTCACTAGAACTACAAGCGTTAACCAGTTTCTGTCAGGTTCTTCTGGGCTCCAACGAATTTCTATACCTGGACTGATTTTACCGTCCTTTTATTCCACAACCGAACAGAGAACTCACTCATGAATCTTCCCTATCATTCTCGTAGAGATTTTCTCACCCGCAACGCGTTAGGAATCGGGGGAGTCGCGCTTTCCTGGATGCTCAGCCAGCAACAGACCCATGCTTCCGATAAGCCTCATATCCCAAGAAAAGGCCATTCTTTTGACCTGTTAGCCCGCGCCTCCCACCACGCGCCCCAGGCAAAGGCGATGATCTCTCTTTTTATGCATGGCGGACCAAGTCACATTGATTTGCTTGACCCCAAACCAGCCCTGAGCAAATACAGCGGCAAGGAATTTGACGGAGACATTGCATATAGTTTCATTAATCGCGCAAGTAAGAAGCTCTTTGGCACACCGTGGAAATTCCAAAAGCATGGAGAAAGTGGAACTGAAATATCAGAATTATTACCACATATATCCGGAATCGCAGATGACATCTGTGTGGTCCGATCCATGCATACTAATATCAACGGACATGAACCCTCTATCTGGTTCATGAATACGGGAAAATCCCAACCTGGAAGGCCCGCACTGGGATCATGGCTGACATATGGCCTGGGAGCCGAATCGGATAATCTGCCGGCATACGTTGTTCTCAGTGATCCGGGCGGCCATCCCGTAGATGGCGTTCGAAACTGGTCTAATGGCTGGTTACCACCTCTTTACCAAGGGACCGTGGTACGCTCGAAAGAACCACGTATTTTAAATCTGGAAACTCCCGAACATTTAAGAAACGGAGTTCAGGGACATAACCTGTCCTTCCTCCGAACACTGAACCAACAACATCTTGATCGGCATCCAGGTGAAACGGACCTGGAAGCACGTATCGCAAGTTACGAACTCGCAGCACGCATGCAGAGTTCGGCCAGTGAAGCGCTTGATCTCAATCAAGAAACCGAAGCGACCAAAGCTCTCTATGGCCTGGATCAACCGGAGACTCGTGAATATGGAACACGGTGCCTGATTGCACGGCGTCTCATTGAACGGGGAGTCCGTTTTGTCCAACTCTTTCTCAATGGACAACCCTGGGACAACCACAACACTATCCGTAAGGCTCTACCGAAAATATGTCGTCGTACAGACCAACCGGCAGCAGCCCTGGTCAAAGACTTGAAGGCAAGAGGACTTTTGGACACAACTCTTGTTCATTGGGGTGGCGAAATCGGACGTCTTCCCGTTACAGAAAACCATGGTGACCCACAGAAGTCCGGTCGTGATCACAACGGTCAGGGCTTCAGCATGTGGCTTGCTGGAGGAGGTATCAAGGGAGGTATGACATACGGAGAAACCGACGAATTTGGTCACCGTGCGGTTTATAATCCCGTCAATCCCAATGACTACCAGGCAACTCTATTACACCTGTTTGGCATCGATCACCAGTCCCTGTTTTTCCATCACAACAGTCAGGATAAACGATTCACAGACAACCCCTCTGCCCGGATCGTAAGTGAAATTCTCAAACACCCCTTTTCCACAGGCTCGATAGCATAACAAACCACCTGTGCCTCCGATAACTCGACGTGATCACACAAAGTGGCATCGCACGGTGCTTGCGATTGTTAAACCCACGCATTGCTACCTGATAGACAGGGTTGTCATCTATTTTATTTACAGCACCGAGTAACGACGATCCACCGTCATGATTCACAAAAACCCGCTCTTCTCCCGTAGTAACAGCAGGCGGCACTGTCATGAAATGGGCATTCTCCATCACCGTCTCCTTACTGTTGAGTACACTACTGAGTGCCGCTGAACCGATCCACATAGGATCGCGTCTGGAACTCATGATTGACGATCATCTGATCGACTCGATGAGTCCTTCACTTCGTCTACAATTACACAAACCCGTTCGCCGCAATGTAGCCTTGGTTACCGATGAACCGTGGGAAGGGAATGCGTGCCTGTATAACTCGATCTTCCAGGATGGAAATCGCTATCGGATGTATTTTGGTAGTCAGCAGTATGTGAACTCTGAAAAAAAACTCCTTTATCCTCACAAACCTTACACCTGCTATGCTGAAAGCAAAGATGGAATTCATTGGACCAAACCGGTACTGGGGTTAGTTGAGTTCAACGGTTCCAGGAAAAACAATATCGTGCTGGAAGCCGAAAGTATCCGGGGAATTTCTGTTGATCCCGTCCATATTGCAGTTTTCAAAGACAGCAATCCTGATTGTCCACCAGAATCCCGCTACAAGGCGATAATCCGTGCTGCCAATGCACGGGGACTGTATGCTCTACAGTCATCGGATGGTTTTCACTTTGAGCCACTCAGTTATCAGCTAATCATCACAGATGGCGCCTTTGATTCACAGAACCTTGCTTTTTGGGATTCCACCCGGGGCGAATACCGCATCTACTTCCGTGATTTCCATGGCCGCGTGGGTGAACGCTTTGTCGGAATCCGAGGGATCAAAACAGCCACTTCCCGTGACTTTCGGACATGGAGCTCTCCTGAATGGCTGATCTTTCCAGACGCTCCAGAAGAACATCTATACACGAATCAGATTGCTCCTTACGCACGTGCACCCCACATCTTCTTCGGATTTCCCATGCGTTACACAGACCGAGGCTGGGTTGATTCGACGGGAAAACTGCCGCACCCGAATTTACGTCGTCTGCGTGCTGGTATCAACCCTCGATATGGTAGTGCGGTCACCGATGGATTAATGATGACCAGCCGTGACGGACGGGTTTTCAAACGATGGGGAGAGGCTCTGCTGCGACCAGGCCCCTCACGGACCAACTCCTGGGTATACGGCGATAACAGCATTTCCTGGGGCGTTCTGAACACGCCATCCGATCTCTCCACGGCCCCGAACGAGTTGTCCATATATGCCATAGAAGGTTACTGGACCGAAAACAGCCAGAATATCCGTCGATACTCAATCCGAATGGACGGATTTGTGTCCATCCGGGCACCACTGAAAGGAGGTGAGTTCGTCACCAAACCACTCCTTATTGATGGTGATAAACTAGTACTTAACTACGAAACATCTGCAGCAGGTGGAATATGGGTTGAAATCCAGAACGCAAATGGACTCCCCTTACAGGGGTATGCTCTGGAAGATTGTCACGAGATATTCGGTGACGAGATCCACCGCGAAGTAACATGGGAATCCGTTGACTCACTGGGAAAATGGACATCTGCACCTATACGACTACGTTTCGTGCTTAAAGACGCCGACCTGTTCTCATTTCAATTCCGTGAGAAATAGAATACCTTTCCTCCACTATCACGGAACGTTACTTATATCAGTTCCCTGACAGGCTCTCCGTCCACAACGATGTAGTGCGGTCTGCCGGAAGAATCCAGATAGGTCGCATCCAGTGGCACTTCCATGTGGTGGTAAACGGTCGCCGCAAAGTCACCGGGGGTAACAGGTCTCTCTTTGATATGGCCGCCATCTTTCTCGGTTGCTCCAATGACCTGACCATGCCGTAATCCACCTCCTGCCAGACACATCGACATGACTTCCGGCCAATGATTTCTGCCATCTGTACTTCCCTGAGTCCCAATCAAGGGGGTTCGTCCAAACTCCCCCATAGCCACAACCAGCACATCGTCCAGTAATCGTCGTTCCTGTAAATCACTTACAAGAGTCGTCAACAAATGATCAAACAATGGCAGTAAAGGACCCAGCCCTCGCTCAATTCCGCCATAGGGCGGCAGATTGTCACCGTGTGTATCCCATGTTCCGGATGCCGGATGATAACTGAGGTCAAGAGTTACAAAACTAACTCCACGTTCCACCAGACGTCGGGCAACCAGCGCTTGTTGACACCAAAGGTGCCTTCCATAACGCGCCCGTACGCTCTCATCTTCAGCTGACAAGTCAAAGGCTTCCTGTGCTCGCCGGCCAGCTACCATCTCAATTGCCTGTTGATGAAATGAATCCATCGCTTCCATCGAACCATGAAGATCCAGATGGTTGCGTAAACGATCAAAATCTTTAAACAGCTCCTGACGCTTGTAAATTCGTGATTGGGTTAAACCTCCCGGAAGTTGAAATAAATCCGCGCCGGTTACGCGCCCGGTATCCTTACCAACATAATCATAAACGGGTAACCTGGAAGCACGATCTGCAATAAATGGATCATAACGCTTACCCAGATATCCGCTGAAAGCCAAGTGCGATCGCGATTTCATAAATGCTACATACGCGGGCATCCCCGGTCGATTGGAACCACGAAACCTGGAAATCACTGAGCCGATAGCTGGATACAAATCCCCTTTGGCATTCACACGAGGGGCCGCTTGGGGGTTACCGGTCTGGAATACACGATTCGGCTCGTGATTACTCCCTCGTGCATCAACCGAACGGATCAAAGTAAATCGATCCATCATCGCCGCCTGTTTCGGCAAATGTTCGCAAATTTCAATCCCTGGGACACTCGTTTGAATCACGCCAAACGGTCCACGATTTTCATAAGGCCGCTCTGGCTTAACATCCCAGGTATCAATGTGACTCGGTCCACCTGCCATCCAAAGTAAAATCACACTTTTTCGATGAGAAATCGAATTCCCGGCGTTTATCTGACCGGATCGCCATCGAAGCAAGGAAGGCACGCTTAAGCCTGCCATTCCAGCCAATCCTGCTTTCATGAATCCTCGCCGCCCGGCAAACGTCAGGCCTTCCTTCGTCCGTGCATTCAAATTCGTGAAGGCATGCCGGTGTACATGGCTCATCCTGGTTTTCATGCTCATGACCGCTTCCCGGAATACGCGGAACAGGGCTAATCAGCTATCGTCTGGCTGTTCACACAAGAGCATCAGCCAGAACCTTTATGATGCGGGTTTCATGCCCAGGGAGCAAGCTATCTTAGATTAATTTGAAAATTGTTCGATAATGGGCATTATCGAACAGGCCCTGTTATTGGATTCAGACCATCCATGATCACACATCAGGAAAAAGTATGCGATTCGTCATGATTACACAAACCTGTACCTGGACCACTTTGATAACACAAAAACGGATAAACTTGAAAGACTCCTGGTCCATGGTCAGGATTGATCGCTACACATCAGATCTCTATTCCAACCGCCATCCTCGATGGTCATAACGCATCCGACTCACATAACAAAACTCACACGGTCACATACTCTGCTTAACCAACCATCTGCAAAAACGATGCATAAGAGCAAGGAAGCTCCCATACATCGTTTAACAATCCCGAAATACTTTAGCCGGCTCGCTGGTATCCCAGTCCACGAACCACTTCCAGAATTTCACAACAGGTTGGAAACTGCCGTCCATTTTCACGTTTGTAGCGATCCAATGCTTTCATGAACTCCACTTCATCGTCACTGTATTCCCGGGCGCAGGTGGTCGGATCAATTTTACGGCGTCTAGGAGCTTTCTGGGGCTGGCTCGTACTAGTCTCGTCGGTAGCATCTTGAATGGCTGTTTCTGACCCCTGATCTACTTCCCACTGTCCCGATGTCAATTCACTTTCTTGCGGCGTGGTAGAAGAGGTTAGTTCATCACTATCGCTCGCACCAATGTTATTCTGGCGAATTATGCGATGATCTTCTGATTTTTCGTTTTTTATACCTGCTTCAATAACCTGTTCGCCTGTAAGTTCTGAATATAACAACGTGATCCCCCTATTCGTTAAATCAGTGGCACAAGGATAAAATGGCAACGGAACCGATTCGGGGCCCCGTGACGGTCTCTGCGTCTGTCTACAGTCAGCACGCAAGCCCCTTGCCATATGGTTATCGACGGTAAGCTTGGGAATTTTTAACGACTAGAAAAGATTTCCGGGTGCGCGAGATTGATTAACTTAGTCAATTTTTTCTGGTTTGATAAACAAGCGGTTTGTATCGATTTATCCAGTGAATTACTCCCTACGGGTCCTACATTCGGTCCCTTCACCTGTATAATCAGACACAGTCCATATGATACCGGTCAGCTGGTATCCACAGATTCAATGGAAAGCAGTACGTAATAGGCCACCCGATTCCTGCCTGTGGAACCAAACTCGATACCACATCGAGACTTCAAAACCACAGACACGACTACCTTGTTTTTACCCTATGCGACCTTTAGTACCATTGCTGGAAAAGAAGACGTGTATGTTTTTCAGCTCGTAACTTTCCCTCATAGGGTCTTTGCCAATCCAACCCGCTCAAGGCATACTTACACGAACACCTAATTCAGCTTGGCCTGACTGTACTTCCTTCAGTCTCCGCTGATAGCGTTCAAAAAGTCGCGTATGCCGATTTTCCACATCCACAGGACGTCCAGTCACAAACAGCAACTTCACCTCTGTAGTGGGCTGTAAAAGATCACCATCACAAATTACCAGGTTGGCAATCTTACCTACTTCAATCGAACCTAAACGATCTTCGACCCCCAGAATTTGTGCCGGGTAAAGGGTAACTGCCTTTAATCCCTCCAAAGGAGTTAGACCATAGGCAACAGCCATGGCAGCCTCGAAAGGAAGATTTCGTGCACCCGTTGCCGAAAGAGGACTTGTTCGATTTGCCGTTATTGCAAAAGGAACACCCGACTCATGAAGTAACGATGCTGTCCGATAAGGGGCATCAAACGGAACATCGTCTCCTGCAGGCAGTACCATGGTAGGACCCAGCAATACAGACACCCCGTGTTCCTTAAGGTGGTCAACACATTTCCAGGCATCTCGGGCACCACCCAGAATCCACTTCAAGTTCAACTCCTCTGCAAACTGAATTGCAGACAGAATATCTCCATGACGGTCGGCATGAATGATCACTGGATGTTCACCTCTTGCATACGGAAGTAAAGACCGAAAATGGCCGTGGGGAACTGAATGCGAAACGGCTTTAGCTGCTAATATCGAATCTGGATATTCCGCATAGAGAAGAGCAAACTGAAATTGCTCTTTTAATTCCTCAATCGCCTTTCGAGCCGATTCACGCTGACTTTCATCTCCATAACTTCCGGACGGGAAGTTGATATGCAGAGCACAGGGGTCGACCATTGCCATTTCCTGTGGAATCCATCCCCTCAGGTTCATCAATACGCTTTGTCCCGCTATGGTATTACCGTGAGGTTGCGTTAACACTGTGAGAATACCATTGGAGCGACTTACTGGAATCCGCTCACTGTCAGGATGGATGGCAATCGAAGCACGTAAATCGGCGTTATATTGCCCCCTTTCCTGAAAATCGCGTGTTTCACCCGCAGAATCAATTTCTACCAAACCCAGTGTGCCGGATGCATTGATCATTCCAGGATAGACCGATAACCCTCCCAGATTCAAAGGAGTCGCACCGGAGGGAATCGGCATATCATGATCACCAATAGCCGTAATTTTTCCGGATTCAATTAATACGCGACCTTGATCTACCACTTCCCCCACGACAGGCACAATACGGGCATGGGTTAATATATAACGATTTTCCTCAGACCGTGGGACGGCGATGTTCCGGTTACGAATCGTTGCGGACACAAGGGGGGATGGATAACCACTATCGCGATCCTCCCGTCCGTCTTCAAAATAAAGTTCACCATCTACAAAGGTCATGATACATCGTGAGTAACCGTTTAACGGATGACCATTGAAAACAGCCAGGTCGGCATCCTTCCCCACTTCAATGGAACCGATTTGACTGTCCAAACCAAGTTGCCGAGCGGGGTTGATGGTGATCGTAGCCAGCGCCTCTTCAACCGTAAGGTCCCCATATTTAATCGTTTTAGCTGCTTCCTGATACAAATGACGCATCAACTCTTCACTGTCTGATTTCATTGATACACGGACCCCTGCCCGTGTCATCAATGCCGCATTAAAAGGAATGGCATCATACGCCTCAATCTTGTAAGCCCACCAATCAGAAAAAGTCGAACAACTGGCTCCGTGTTGTGCAATTTCCGCGGCAACCTTATACCCTTCCAATACATGTTGTAGTGACTGAATTTTAATCCCATATGATTCGGCAAGATTCAGAAGCATCAGGATTTCATCGGCACGGTAACAATGGCTGTGAACCAGCATTTTGCCTTCCAGAATCTGGACCAGTGCCTCAAGTCTGAAATCACGTCGAGGTTCCAGCCGTTTGCTACCTTGACGATGCGCTTCGAGATATTGCTTCCAGTGCTGATGGTACACACGGGCTTCATCAAAGGCACGTCGTATGCTCGATTCAACTCCCAGCCGTGAATCCGGAAAACGTGTGGATGAACGCTTGGGATTTTCACCGAGGGCAAACTTTACTCCGCGTGATCCGTTTTGAATCACGAGTTCATGTGCAGGCTTCCCCCATCTGAGTTTAATTACCGCATCCTGACCACCTATGGGGTTGGCTGATCCGTGCAACAATCTGGCACTCGTCATCCCTCCTGCCAGCCCGCGATAAATGGAAATGTCGCTTCCATCTACCACATCTGCTACACGCACCTCAGGAACCACCGAAAGGCTGGCTTCATTAATGCCACCATAAATTGAAAAATGCGAATGTGAGTCAATAATACCTGGCATCACATACATTCTTCTGCCATCGATCACCTTCATCCCTTCGGGAACAACCAGTGATTGTCCCAACGCAGTGATTTTTCCATTCTGAATGATGAGTGTTGCTTCGGGAAGAGTACCCCTTGTAACGGTCAACACCGTCGTATTACGGATGGCGAAATTTCCCTGGGTCTGAAAGGAAGGTCGTCGATCTTCTTCAATTTCCGTTGCAAAAGGTTCTGCCATGAGTGTTTCTGCATGGTTTACGGAATTGTCTTTGTCTTCCTTCTTCTCTACGACTTGCTCCACGCTGTCATTTTGACTGTTTTCAGAAGGCGGATCACCGCCAGGTGTTGGTTCCTGTTGCTCTGTCGATGTTACGCTTTCAGCACCTTCTGATAACTGTCCGATCGAAACCGGATTGTTGTATTCAAACCTCTGCGTATCAACAAACACATAACGTACTTTGGCATCCCTTTCATGCCACTTGCCATCGAACACAACCAGCTGCGCCGCATATCCCTGAGCCACCCGCCCCAGAGTATTTGAAACACCTAAAATCAAGGCTGCATCATCGGTTAATGCATGTAAAACATCATCTGTGGATAACCCGCTATCGACAACTTTTCTTAATTGTTCTCTGAAAGTTTCAGGATCTGCTGTACCTTCACTGCTGAACGCAAGTTTGACTCCGGCAGCTTTTAGGCGCCGGGAACACGACAGGGTTTCATTCCACAATCTCTGACGTTCACGAAATACGCGTTGAGATGCCGGCAACCTGGGATTTTCTTTGGACCATTCGGGTGGTTCATCAAAGTTAAGCCGTAAAACAACCGCTACGCCCTCTTGCGATAGACGGTCTGAAACTTTCCATGCCTCTCGCCCACCAACAATGACCGGGGTTAATCCAAACTCACGTGAAAGATTCAGAGCGGTGTGAATCTCGTCCTGGGTATCCGCTAACCAGTACACGGGATAAACCCGTAACTGTGCCTGTCGCAACGCGTCCAGCGCGGGGTCAACCGGTGGACGTCTGCCACCAAACTCATTGAAAAATTGAACCCAACGTGTCTGATATTCTGCATCCGACATCGCTTGCCTGAGGTGAGCCACCACACCCATTACTGTCGACGGATAACCACGGCCGCCGGGCCTTTGAAACGACAGATGCAAAGCAATCGGACTCCGAATAACGGACTCACGTCTTGGCAGTCCATTCAGGCTCATCAGCGCGCTTTGTCCGGAGGCAATTCGACCACCAGGAGCAACCAGAGCTGAGGTAATACCCTGTTCCCTACGGAGTTTCTGTAACAGTTGTCTCGTCTGGATCCCGTCGATCACTTGAAATTCCGGTGTCATTCCACGTCGGTTATCAGCAGGAGTCAGACCAAACGAGGAACTTGAATAATCCATTTCCCTGCTTTCTCCCGATCGGGATCGAACCCATTGTCCATCGATGCCTGTAGTGGAATAACTATCCATGAAACCGGCATACACCGTCAGACCTTTGCCATTGATACGGTACGCCTGTGGTACGGTTTTAAATTCGTCGGAAGGCCCGGCAAACTGAATCACACCATCTGTGATTAACAGTGTGGCGTCGCTGATTACTTCCCCTGGTTGCCGCACAATCGTGGTGTCGTACAATACCATTGAACGTGCTGCAAAATGACCCTGGCGTTCTTCTGCACCAGAAAACCGCAGTCCCAGGACAGACAAAACAAGGACCATCGATATTTGCCTACAAGCGGAGGATGATCTAAATAATCTCATCTTTATCATGCCCTTCATAATCTAATAAACCATCCGAAAGATAATGTTCACATCACTCCTCAGAGCTACGAAATTCTCGAAAGCAGTCGGATTAACAACACTCTCGAAATGAGACCCTCTGTCTGTTTGATAGCACACATAAAATCAAATGCAAGTACACAGACCTTTCCAGTATGATCATATAAGGCATTTTTTCAGGACACTCCCACATTATCCATTACAGCATTTATCTTTATAGCCACCTGCTCTCTTATACTACCTAAAGAAACGGACCATGCATGCTCATCAAAGACAGTACGGTTTTAATAACCGGTGGCAGACGTGTTGGACGCCAATTAGCGAGCATGTTGGCCGAACGCGGCGCGCACGTCGCCATGACATACCATTCCCATCCTGATCCAATTAACAAAATGGTTGATACACTACGGGCAAATGGACACCGTGCCCTGGGTATCCAATCGGACCTGAGAGACCCCTCACAGGTAGAATCCGCCTTAGACAACACCTATCAGACATTCGGGCGAATTGACATTCTGGTTAACATGGTCAGTCGATTCGATCGTACTCCATTTGCCGATCTGTCACCGGCAATCATAAATGACACCCTGGAGGTCAATCTCAAAGCCCCAATGTGGACCGCTATTGCCACCGCTCAACGGATGCAAAAACAGACGGTGGAAAATGGAGTCAAAGGTAAGATCATTCACTTCCTTGATTGGGCAGTTTATCGTCCGTATCGGGACTATCTCCCCTATCTCGTCGCCAAGGGAGGATTGGACACTCTTACAAAAACGCTCGCTACTGAACTGGCTCCCGATATTCTTGTTAACGGGATTGCCCCTGCCATGATTGCCCCTCCGGAATACCTGAGCGAAGAAGAGATTGAATCCATATGCCAACAGACCCCACTCAGACGTCACGGAACACCAGAAGACGCTAACAACCTGGTCCTGTACCTGATCGAGGGTACGGATTTTGCCACAGGCAGCATTTTTCGAATCGATGGCGGCCGATTTCTCGAATAAGCTCTGTGCCAGCCTTATGACCAAGAGAAACCTTTCTCCGTCAGCGGCCCATTAACGCAAGGATGAAAAATATTCGATCATCTCTGCATCGATCTGATCCACTCTCCCAAATAGCTTTTCAAAAAAGGCCATTCTCTGTTCAGGACTGTCCTGAATAAGAGGCACTTTGTTACGCAATCCAGCCAGGTAGTTCTGATATTGTTCCGCATGTTTCTGAATCAGAAAATAAGTCAAGGCCCACGACTCGGCATAGGCATCTGGAGCCAGGGCCACATCACGCAGTCGCTGATCACTACGAACCAGATCTCGCAACGAGTGCGCAGGGCGTCGAGAACGTACATAATCGCGGAATTGTCTCAAACGCTGAGGATGCAATGCCCCTAAACGGGCCCATCCGTCCCGACTCGCAGGATCCGGCACTTCGAAATAGATGGCCATACCTTCGGTTAACCACAATGGGTTATCTGCATAGCGACGGTGAAGGCCACAGTTAAATGCAATCTGGTGCGTCGCTTCATGAATGATCGTTGCAATTGTAGCCAACCCATCATCGCTACTCATTATCTCGCGAATCTGTTTGGATACGTTCCTTCTTTGCTTCCCTCGAAGACGTCGTGTGGTAGCTGTCATATCACGCAGATTTACCCGGTTTGTTTCAAACGAGTAATACCCAGGAATTTCTCCCAGCGCGTCTTGTAAATCTGCCGTAGCAGCCTGAGCATAAGAACGGTAATCTGCGAAAATCAGAACCGGTAATGGAAACTCCGGTTCGCTAACCGGAAAGTCTCGTTTTATCCAATAATTAGTAAAACGCCTGTAAAGTCGTTCAAACAATCCGCCACACCATTTTGCAAACTCCCGACTCGTGTTGAAACAAATCACATAATGGCGGGTCCTCAAAATACGAAACTCAGATCCGAACTCCTCCTGTATCTTTTCCCCCAGCTGCTTTGACTTATAAGGTACAAACGGGGTACCAATCTGTTCACGATGTTCAATCAGCTTTGTCGAAGGGATAGGCCATATCTGACCATCTCGGCCCAGCAAAAGAAGGCCACCATCCTGAGCCCGGACCAAAACTCTTCCCTTGATTAACTGTTCGGTACCCGTCTTCTCAAAACGCACCACATCTTCGGCAGCTGCTGGAGCGCCTACGATTAACCCCAACACTAGTCCCGATATTACAAAGCGGTATGGCAGAGATCTTTGTAAAAACTGCCAGACGAACAAGCATGATTGGTCAATGATAACGTCCCTCGATGTGAATCCATTCAGGCAACTGGACTGTTGTTCGCTGCGCAAAAAAAGAGGACGCCACAAACGCAACGTCCTCTTAGTGTTTAACTATGTACTATACGCTTTCTATCTCAACTCAGCTCTTCTTCTCTTCTTTAACCTGGAACTGAGGAAGCTTGCCTGTGAAAGCATCCGGGTCTTTCTTAAAGGCACCGGGGCAACCAGGACAACAGAAATAAACTTTTTTACCTTTGTGAACAACGACGTGCTTAGGTAGCAATTTTTTACCACTTACCGGACACACTGTCTGCAGCGTAAAACCTTTGGCGATGTTTCCATAAACCAAGGAAACCTGATCTTCTGCCTTTTCTGCTTTACCTTTGCAGTTGTTACAGCAAAACGCCACCGTTGCACCATTTACTTCAATCGCTGTGCTGGCATCAATTTTTCCACCAGTTAACGGACAGCCGACCTGTACGATCTGCTTGGTAACGGCTAACTGATGATGGGCTTTGGCGGCAAACTTGGCCGGATCGGCTTTATAAGCCTTGGGGCAGTTGTTACAGCAAAAGTAGACCTTTCTATCGGTTCCCTTGAAGGAGACAAAACTTGCCTTTTTCGCAGGGCCGCCGGAGATGATGCATTTAACATCGAACTTGTCTTCTTCAGCATTTCCCGTCGTAAACACAAACAACGTAGCCGCGAAAGCAGCCAGCAGCAATCGGTTAATCATCGAATTAATCCCTTTCTTATCCGCAGGACTCTGTTCTCCAGATTAGAGCCGTCGCAACGCTACGACAGGTGTTCCGGATGGCCAAGATATTCTGGCCAAAAACTATATGCTAAGAATTGTACTATTACTGCCATCACAAATACAGCCCACAAACGAAAAAATAAAACATTTTGGCACTATCTGAAAAAGAAGGCAGTCAAATGCCCTGATTCAGCACCCACAGTCCCATAAACCTATTATCCGGGATGTGACAGAAACCGTAGAGGCTCGCTATTGTAAGCGGTTTATTTCCGTGTCCAGCTGTCGCAACCCTTCATCTACCTTGATCTGGTAAAACCCAGCATGGTAGTGCGTTACTTTACCGTCGGGACCGATCACAACAAACAGCGGCAACTTGGCTCCCACGACTCTCGGATCACCAAATGATTCCAGCACCTTGCCATTGTCCAGAGCGATCGGATAACTCAGATTCATAAATTGACGCAGTTTCCGTATTTTCCTCAGTGGCTCACGGTCCTTCGTTCCCAAACGTTTATCGACAGCTACTCCGACCACCTGCACGCCTTCATCACGCCGTTTTCCATATAAAAAATCAAGGTAGCCCACCTGTCCGTAAGGTTCTACCAGAGGGTCTCCGAGATAGTCCCAGAAGTGCAATATCGTAACCTTCCCCTCAAGCTGTGATGATTTGAAGCCACGACGGTTTAAAGTCGGAAGCTCAAAGGCTGGAGAGGGTTTGCCAACACGGTTTGCAACCAATTGACTGAGCCCACCCTCACGCGCCGTCTGTTGTCTTACATCACGGCGAATTTCAGAAATCAAGGGGGCAAAAATCGTCTGTCGCCCTCTCTCAGAAAGATCTCCAAGTGCCTCACGCGTCTGATCCAGCTGAGCGGTGGTAAGCATCGTGAGAGGAGTTGTCTGGGGACGTCCCAGTGCGGTCTTCAGCTTCAACAAAGCCTGAAAGGCGCGTCTTGACGAAGCAAACGATTCATTTGAAAGCTGAACCACTTCATCGAGACGCATGGTCATTTGAAACTCGATCCCGGTCCCCATGAAAAGCCGTTCATCCATACCGACCAACAACGGTTTCGCCTGGTCGATCCATAAAAGGCTCTTGAACCCGAATCGTCCGGTCACTTCTACTTCCCACACTTTTCGATCACGTAGTGTCCGTTGCCGGGTAACCTCATATCCTAATTTCTCTACTTTAAACTGCGCATTGGAAACCAATTGTTCATGATTGCTGAACGCGGGCAGAGGCAACACGACGGGATGAGGCCGCTTTTCCAGTTCATAAAGCAAGGCAGGACCCGAACCGCCGTCGCTACGCTGAAACGCTCCGGTTAACGTTACGGTCCCAAATCTTTCTGGCCACAACCAAGCCCCCTGTCCCTGTTCACGAACCACATAAGCCAGGCGATGCTGTTTGGCAGCATCTGGTGAAAGCGACAGAAACAACACCTCGAAATTCTTTCCGGTCCCAGTCGATGCTTCTTCAGGAACCAGTGTCCCCGAGTACTTCAAAACGACACCGGGAGCGAAAGGGAGTGAAACGGGGGATTGCTCAACTGCACCTATCGGTTTGTAGCACACTCCCAAAAGCAATAACACTCCGTGAAAAATCACGCAATTCCGAAAGGACATGGTAAGCTCCATGAAACGGATGTGGGCACTGCTTATCCCCAAGCTCAACGCCCGACTGATGATAACCAGAAATGCACTCCATGAACGACCGATCCGCGGAGTCCCGTATCGTCCCCATCCTACCACCAATCACGGGAACCGAAACAGCTCTAACGTTTTCAGTAGCCCAAGCAGTGCAGACGACCAGTTGCCCCATCTAAAAGCGATGCAAGGCGCCGCCTGGTTGTTTATAGCAAAAGCTGGATCCAGTCGCAATTGGACGAGTTCTGGTTAAACTGGTAATGTGCCGTGAATATAACACGTCCGGTTCCAGTCAAAGGCAAACGCGTCTACAAAAAAGAGCTGGTGGCTACGTTTCTCTTCACCCTTTCCCTATGGCAGCCGTTGCGTTATGAGCACTCAAAATACGCTTGATCATCTCCGACAATTAATCGTTTCGGATTATTCGTTCCTCTATCTAACCACCTGGGAGGAAAACCGCTGGGGAAAGGAACTTTCCAATCTCAGTGAGGAACTTGACAGACATTTTGTTTCATGGTCAATCACACAGGGTGCTCAACCCTCCTTCGAATCGGACACCGCGTTGCATGATGTCCCCCCAGAGGAGTCCTCACAACCTCCTCTCATCGAAATTAACAAGGCACTTAGCTTTCTGGATACCCTGATTCGCTACCCAGCGGGCCAGCTTTTCGTGCTCCGAGATTTTCACCCCTATCTAGACAACCCCTCAGTGATCCGCAAACTCCGTGATCTCTCAACGGAACTGGTTGGACAGAAAAAAGTGATCGTGTTCCTAGGCCCCGTCTACACGCTTCCAGTAGAACTCGAAAAAGACATAGTGCACGTCGATTTGCCACTTCCTCAGATGATCGACCTGATCCCCATCCTGGATTCCGTTCTAAAGGAGAGCGAAAAACAAGATTCCTCAGAACTGACGCTTTCAAGCAGAGATAAAGAAAAGGTTGTTAAAACCGTTTTAGGGCTGACCGAACGAGAAGCGCGCAAAGCGATGCAGTTTGCTTTCCATAATCAATCTCAGATGCACGACGATATATACGCCGTTCTGGTTGGAGAAAAACGACGTTTGATTCGTGGTTCCGACCTTCTGGAGTTCTACGATCTGGATGAAGGCATGGATGAAATTGGAGGACTTGATCTCCTGAAAGTGTGGCTCACTACTCGAGGCGACGCGTTCAGCGAAAAAGCAAGTCAGCTCCATCTTCCAACTCCGAAGGGGGTTCTATTGCTGGGAGTCCAGGGGTGCGGTAAGAGCCTGACGGCACGGGCAACAGCGAAACTGCTCAGCTTCCCTCTACTCCGTCTTGATGTCGGTGGACTGCTCAGCGGAGAGCGGGGTGGTTCCGAAAAAAACATGCGTGAAGCGCTGAAAATTGCAGAATCGATTGCGCCGGTTGTACTTTGGCTTGATGAAATCGAAAAAGGATTTTCGGGGCTGGAAGGTAATGAAGTCACACGCGACGGCACCTTATCGCGTATCTTTGGAAGTTTTCTCACTTGGATGCAGGATCGGAAGACCCCGGTTTTCGTGGTAGCCACAGCCAATTCTGTCACCAACCTACCTCCTGAATTACTGAGACGTGGACGTTTTGACGAACTGTTTTTTATCGACCTGCCAAACTACGAAGAGCGAAAAGATATCTTTCGTATCCACCTGAGCAAACGCAACCACGCTTCCGAGTCATTCGAGATTGATAATCTTGCCAGCAAAACCGATGGCTACAGTGGTGCTGAAATCGAGCAGGCCATCATTTCTGCCATGTATGAAACGTACCACAAACAGACTTCTCTGAATCAGCGTCAGTTACTCCTTTCCGTTCAAGAGCTCGTTCCCCTGTCCGTAACCATGCAGGAAAACATTTTCAATCTCCGTGAATGGGCTCGTACCCGATGTCGGCTTGCCACCCCGGATAATCGTGTCGTGGAAATGCTTGAAGAAGAGGACCGGCTTCAGGTCCCTCTCGAGTAAAATACTCACTTCTACTTCAAAGCAGTCTATTACCATTACCATCGAAAATGCCCATATCGAATTCGTTCCCGTTTCCCGCTGTGCTTTCGCAACTCCCTTGACCCATAGTGTCAGTATTAGTAAGGTGCCATCGATCAGCACGGATGAGCCTGATTACTCCACCTGTACTTTGTATGGGTCGCATGATGCCACTTCTATTGTTTATCTACCTTACTTTTGTCGCCCTAGCCCTCCTGCAGTCAACCGTTATGTTGATAGGAGCCTGGGAACACAGGCGTTATGCCAAGGGGCGATTCAAACGCCCCATACCGCTGGCCGGTCCCTGGCCCAAGGTCACAATCATTGCTCCTTGCAAAGGTCTCGATCTTGACTGGGAGTCCAATGTGGGAGCCCTCTTCCAACAGAAGTATCCCGCTTATGAAATTGTCTTTGTTGTCCAATCGACTGCCGATCCCGCCTATCCGGGACTCCTGAAACTGATACGACAATATCCCGAGATTTCTGCAAAAATTGTTGTAGCCGGACTCGCTCAAACCTGTGTCCAAAAAGCCCACAATCTTATTGTTGCCGTAGATGAAATTGCCCCGGATACCGAGGTACTCGCCTTTGTCGATTCCGATGCTCGCCCCCATTCAGGCTGGCTGATTCGTCTGACACACCGACTTCGAAAACGTGGCGTTGGAGCCGTGACCGGCTACCGATGCTTTATTCCAGAACGCAACTCCCTGGCCAATCACCTTCTGGTCTGCTTGAATTCGACTGTCAGCGGGCTACTTGGACCCCATCGATTCAACCTGATATGGGGAGGATCCTGGGCAATCACCCGACCGGTCTTTGAACAAGCAGGTATCCAGGCTCAATGGCATAAAGCACTTAGCGATGACCTGGCTGCAACTCATTGTATCCAGAGACTCGGTCTAGCGGTCGCTTTTGAACCTCACTGCTGGATTCCGGCAACCGTGGACATGAACTGGAAAGAATTCTGGACCTTCGCACGTCGCCAATACATTCTGGTCCGGTTTCATACGGCATTGCAGTGGGCGCTTGCTACCGGAGGCTGCCTGTTGAAAACCCTGGCCTTGTGGAGTGGAGCCCTACTTGTTCTGGGCGTCACACTCAACATCCTGCCGTTACCACTCTGGCCTATCTTACTGACTTTCGCTTTACAATACCTGGCACTGGCAGGCCGCGCTTATCTGAGACACGACACGATAATCCATTTTTTCCCTTCCCACCGAGACCGCCTGCTACCAGCCATGGTCACAGACATCTGTGCCGCTCCTCTAACTACATTGGTCGAATCGATGGTCTTGGTCGCCTCGGGATTCGGAAACTCGCTCGAATGGCGGGGTATCCGGTACAAATTTACAAGAGATGGTTCGATCAGAGTACATCACGCCTCAAAAGGGGCCCCAACACCACCACACGCACATACACGACGGCCCCTGCCAGCTGCAGGATCTTCCGAACTGTCTCAAAAGGCAGAAATTAACCCGTCACTAGATACCCAACAGACTTATTACAACCTGGACCAATCATATAACCAACTGGACATATGAATGTAAAAATGGGAAATATTGGATAAGTTGGACGTTTCCTCTTTACACCTAACCACCTTTCGAGGCTATACTATCACTAAAGATCATCATTATTTCAGTTTTCAGGGGAATTTAGTGCAGTTTTCCTATATCCCCTAACGATTATGATTGACAGCTGGAAGTGGGCAAAATTATAATGTACTTTCCCGTCTTTGATCATTCTGTCTGTAATCACAAAGTGGAACCCTCCATGCGTGGAAATCATTTATTGACGCCATCTTGGGACGGAGTAACACCACAGCTTAATGTTCTGAATCGGATGGGATTACAGCGCCGGACAATCGGCGTGACCGATCATCTACCGGAGGCTAGGTCGTGACCACCATTAGTAAGGCTCTTATATTCGTTATTTTCGTGTTCACACTGATTTGCATGGCATTTGCGACAACGGTTTACGTCGCCCAGCACGACTGGCCGCAAGAATACGACAAACTCAAGAAAGATCACTCCTCCAAAACCTCACAGTTAAGTCAAGTCACCTCGCAGCTGCAGCAAACCGAACAAAGCCTCAATCAGACAACCACAGAGAGAGAGCAAAAAGAAACCGCTCTGAATGCCGACATCGATGCTCTGAGCGAAGAGCGAGACGAACTGAGAGAACGCGAGAGCCGTGCCTTGGCGCAAGCTAAATCGGCCCAGGAATCAGCAGGACAAGCTATCACAGAGGCCGTTTCCCGAAGGGATGAGGTAGAGTCCCTGCGGGTAAAATGGATGAGCATGATTAAGGAACGTGACCAGGCCATTGCTGATCGTATCGAAGCCCAGGATCAGTTGATTGTCGTTCAGGATCAACATGGTGTAGCAACACGCAGGAACCAGGAACTGGTAACACGTGTTGGACAACTGGAAAATATCCTCGTCTCTTATGGACTGGACCCCAATCAGACCATCGAGCTGGCTGCCCCTCCACCTGTTGAAGGCGTCATTCGGGAAACCTCAGAAACCACGGGCCTGGCTGTGATTTCAATCGGATCGGATGATGGCTTGCTCCCCGGGCACCGTCTTGAGGTCTATCGCCTCGGGAAACTCGCGGAAAACTCCAAGTACTTAGGCCGCGTTGAAGTACGCGAGGTCGATCCCGATCAAGCTATTGTAAAGATTCTTCGCCCAGCACAGGGTAAGATTAGGAGTGGAGACCATGTCGCCAGCCGGCTCCAGTAGAGGCCGAATATATGTAGAAGGCCCTGACAACGATATTTACACCGTCCTGCTTTGGATCTCCACTGTAGCGATTTTAATTGCTGTGATCCTGCTGGCCTTGGAATTTTATGTTGAATACGGTGGGAGAAAAACGCCGGTCGGTTTCCTATTTGACCAGACACAATCATGGGTAACGGCATTTGCAGGCGAATGGACTCAACCCGGTAATTCTGAAACGCTTTCTACTGGTTCAGAGCTGATTTAGGAATAAAACAAAGCGTGGTGGACACCCACTAATTTCCTCCAGCAAAGTCAGGTAGGCATGGATGCTTAGCCTCCTTCAATCACTTTTTAGCGCGGACCTGGCTATCGACTTAGGTACCGCCAACACCCTAGTTGCTGTCGACGGCGAAGGAATTGTTCTCAATGAACCGTCCGTGGTCGCCGTACAAAATGGTACCAACCGGGTTCTCTCTCGCGGTTCCGCCGTAGGAACTCTCGCAAAACAGATGCTCGGCAGAACCCCTGACAGCATTCACGCTGTCCGACCGCTGAGACACGGTGTGATTGCCGACTTTGAACTCTGTGAAGCCATGCTTCGTTATTTCATTCGTAAGGCACACAAGCGTCACTGGTCTGTCAAACCGCGTGTCGTCATCGCTGTTCCAGGTGGACTCACGCAGGTGGAGAAACGTGCCGTTTTCAATAGCGCCGAGCGTGCTGGTGCCCGCCAGGTATTTCTCATCGAAGAGGCCAAAGCAGCAGGAATTGGTGCAGGACTTCCGATCGGTGAGCCGACAGCCAGTATGGTATGTGACATCGGCGGAGGAACTACGGAGATAGCGGTTCTAAGTCTTGCTGAGATTGTCAGCTGTCAGTCTGTTCGCACAGCGGGTGACAATTTTGATCAAGCAATCGTCGAATACCTGAAACGTCATTATTCACTGCGCATTGGTGATGCAGCGGCTGAACGCCTCAAAATCGACATTGGCAGCGCTTACGAACTGGAACATGAACTGAGTGCCGAAGTAAGGGGACTGGACCTTATTAGTGCCCTGCCTAGAAAAGCTACCATTACCAGCGAAGAAGTACGTGAAGCACTTCAGGAACCACTCGAATCCGTTGCTGAAGCTATTCGTAGCACACTCGAACTGTGTGATCCGGAACTCGCCGGTGATCTGGTCGACAACGGTCTTTTGCTGACCGGCGGTGGATCTCTCCTGCGACGCTTGGATAAAGCCATAAGTGAACATACTGGATTACCTGTCAGGCTTGCCGAAGATCCTTTGACCACCGTTGCACGTGGTACCGCCATCTGCGTTGAACATCTTTCGCAGTGGCGTTCGACCCTGGAGTCGAGCGACCATGACTTATGAACGGGAATTTCCACCTCGTTGGACCGCTTTAGTTGCGATGTTATTACTCGCAACCGGCCTGACCGTCGTACCCTCTCGTGTTGAAGATCCTCTACGAGATACACTGCGCAGCTTGGTGAAACCAGGCCAGCAGCTCACCGGAAGGATCTCCCGACATGGTATGAAAATAGCCCAGACCATCCGTAATGCCTATGACTCTGGGACCGAGGTTCAGGTGCTGAAAAATCAGCTCGCGGAAATGCAGGAAAAACATCAATACCTCCAAAGTCAGATGCTTACATTAAGCCAGAAAGGCCCCATCCAGCAAACCGGTGCCTGGGCAGAACTCTTACCCACGCCCCCTCTGGTACGACCAAAGCTCCTTCAAGCACGTATTTTAGGACAGGCCGCTATGGCTCTGCTAAATCATCAACACACGATCGACCGAGGGTTACCGAACGGAGTGCTTCCTGATTCTGCAGTTGTTGCCTCGTTATCATCCGCAATTCTGATCGATGCTGGAACCGATCATGACCTGGTTCCAGGAAAAACAGTGCTGTCAGGCAATACCATCCTGGGCCGTATCCGGGACACTGGACAACACACCAGCGTGGTACAGTTGGTGCAGGATATCGACTATCGTGACACCATACGCCTGGCACGACGAACTCAGGATGGTCTAAACTGGGGAGCAGCAGGTGTCCTGCAAGGAACCGGTACGGAACTATTACGCATTACTCATATTCCTTCACAATATCCCGTTCACCCCGGGGACCTCGTTGTCAGTATGCGGGAAAAAGGAATCGTTTCCACCCCGCTGGTATATGGCACGGTAGAAACATGCGAACTGACACCCGACCGAAGTCAGTGGCAGATTGCAATGAGGTCGCCATTATCCGTATCCCTGCTCGATCAGGTTTTCATTGTTTCGCCAGGTCTGAACGCAAGTCGTACCCTTTCCAAAACCCCGTCCATTCAGAAGAGTAAAGGCCACGAATCAGACAGAATACGATTCGATTAAGAAAAACCACCCCATGCGAATCCTTTTCGGTTTTTTAGCCGTGTATTTCCTGACTGTAGTGCAAACAAGCATTTGCCCGCTTCTGGAGATCTATCAGGTAACTCCAGATCTGTTATTGCTCATGCCTGCTTTTATCGTAGTTTCCAGCAACAGCCCTTACCGCTTTCTGTGGGGAGGCTGGATCGGTCTGATACATGATCTGATTACACCAGGGCCACTCGGCCTTGCCATGTTCGCATTTGCCATCTCAGGATACCTCATCACACGAATCCAGCCACAACTCTACTCCCAGCATTCTCTGATCCGGCTTAGTATGATCAGCCTTACCATCGGCATCAGTATTGCCCTGTTGACAGCACTTCGGATACTCTTCCAAGATTATCATTATCCGTGGGCTCACTGGCCCGGTCTGGTAGCGGGAATTACACTCTATACCAGCACCCTATCTGTCCCTCTGATATTGCTAACTGCGAAATCGAAACACCCCCACCTATCCACTTTCTAAACGGTTCCTGGTGCCTCTTACTCTCCTTTCCTGTGGAAACAGAGCGTGTCACGTAAGCAGTATTTTTCCCCGAAGTTGACGGACATCAAACCTCCTGTCGAAGGCAGTGTTCTCGATCATTGGCCCAGCCTGAGAATTCGCCTTGTTCAAGGTTGTTTTGCGCTGATTCTTCTAGCCGTTTTTTCACGTCTGCTGCATGTTCAACTGGCACTCGCCCCTGCTTATCAACAACAGTTGGAACCTACACACAAGATTCAGCGAACCATCAGAGCCATGCGTGGCCAAATACTCGCTTCAGACAACACCGTACTGGCACGTGAAATCACAAACCTGACGCTCGAAATGCACTATCGATATCTGGAATCTCCCCTTAACACTTCTTGGGTAAAGCAACAGGTACGGTCTCGGCTGAAGCGATTACCTCCTGAAAAACGTCCGTCCTTCACAGATGCCGTTGAGCACTTTCACCTTGAACTTGATAATCTATGGACTCGTATCGCGGAACGAATCGCATGCCCCGAAAATGAACTACGTGCCCGTGCTGAGGGCATCCAGAAACGTATCGAAAAAATACGTTCAACCGTACTCAAACGTCAGCAACTGCACATCCCATCCACTGAAAACCAGAACTCTCAAGATGACCAGGGTCGCTTCACTTGGACATCTCTCTGGAAAACCATTCTCAACGGACTCCGCGTATCAGAACCACGGATGGAACCTGACGCTCTGGTTATCAAGGAGGAAACCTCCTTTCATCCAATCTATACATGGCCCGTACTGTCTCCATCTCCACCCATTCTGGAAATCCTTGCTGAAATTGAAAGTAACTCGGAACGTTATCCCGGAATAAGAATAAGAAGACGCATACTACGCCAATACCCGCAGCAAAATCTCGCTTCGCATCTTGTCGGCTATCTTGGATCTGTTACACCCCGTGAACTCCAACAAGCATCTTCTCTTCCGTACCAACCTGAAGACCATGTTGGCCGTATGGGAATTGAGGCATCCTATGATCATTTGCTTCGGGGCACACCTGGAACCACACTAGAACTTTTAGACCATCGGAAGCGTCGTTTGTTTCAGAACACGAAACCTTCCACCCCTGGACATGATGTGGTGCTGTGGCTGGAACCCAAACTTCAAAGGCAAGCCGAACACCTTCTAGAAACCGCTGTCCACGATACCAGTGCACTGAGTGGTGCCATGGTTCTGCTTGACGTTCGCACCGGAGGAATCCTTCTCGCTGCTTCTTATCCGCCGTTTAATCCAAATGACATACAGAACGCAACACAAAAAACCTGGAAACAGCTTGTCCAGAATCCGGCACAGCCTCTTTTTGACCGCGTGACACGCATGGCCATCGCGCCAGGCTCGGTCTTTAAAGTTGTCACGGCTGTCGCGGCACTGGAAGAATCACGGATTAACAGTCAGGATAGCTTTCACTGCCAAGGCTATCTGCACAGCCCAAACCAGTTACGCTGTCTGATTTTTGCCCGCTATGGGCAGGGACACGGTCCTACAACGATGGTTGACGCGATTACACGATCTTGCAATGTCTATTTTTTCAACTGTTCAGAACGGCTTGGGGAAACCCGATTGTGTCAGTGGGCTAGCCGATTTGGGTTTGGCAGCAGGACTGGTGTCGACCTTCCCATGGAGGCCTCCGGATACCTCCCGACACCTGAAAATGTAAAAGAGCGTCTCGGACACACCTGGAGAAAAGGTGATACTCCCAGACTGGCTATCGGACAAAGTGCCTTACTTGCCACTCCTCTCCAGGTAGCACGCATGATGGCAGCCATCGCCAATGGTGGCAAACTCGTCAGGCCCCGTCTTGTACGTCGCACCATTCCTCACGACGCCAACACTTCGTTGCATCCACAAGATGAACTGGCGCAACCTTCTTCTTCCATGCCGTCAAACACACTCCCTCTTTCTTCTCAAACTCAATCTAAACTACAAGAAGGACTTTTCCGAGTTGTCAACATCCGTGGAGGTACCGCATTTCGTACAGTTCGATCGGAACTTGTTGAAATATCGGGGAAAACAGGTACTGCTGAAATTAGAGGTGGAGAAGATCATGCGTGGTTTGCCGGATACACTCCCAGTCATAAGCCAAAGTACGCATTTGCCGTCGCTCTGGAACACGGAGGCAGTGGAAGCGCCAACGCCGGGCCACTTACACTGCAGCTCATTGATTCGATGTCCCTGGATGGCTATTTCGACTAACCCTGTGAAACATATCAAGTAATTCAGACCCCCGAAAAGCCCGCTTCCGATGTTCTGTTCCATTCCAAGGCAGCCTTTTCATTACAACTCCTTATCTGCAAATACGAACCAGTAGACTTTGTTTACAGCCTTGGGAAATGCCTGAGCTCGATGCCTTTCACCAACTATGGGGTGATCCTGAAGTTATTTGGTGGGGTGCCAGCACCGATCTCTCAGAATCAAAGAAGATCTTAAAGTCCATTGTGTACCCTGCGCACCCTATGCCCAGAGGCTGTGGCTGGTTTGCCTGCTACCTTTCCAGTGGTGAAATAGCAGGTAATGTGATGCTGCAACCTCTGAAATCGATGCCCGGGGAGATCGAAATAGGCTGGCACTTTAATCGAGTCCATCAGGGCAAAGGCTATGCGACAGAGGCGGCCGAAGCCCTATTGAAACATGCTTTCAAGCAGCTCCATGTTCATTCGATCCTCGCTTTAATAGCACCTGACAATACCCCTTCCCGGAGGGTTGCTGAAAAAACAGGAATGAAGCAAGGCGAACACATCATATACGATAATCTACCGCACGATGTATGGTCCATTCATCGCACAGCCATCATATGTGGATAACCCTTCCTCTCTCATCTGATTGGGGGCGATAACAAAATACGAGCTCTATCAAAACACACCCACCTCCCTTTCTGTATTAATTTTCCAGTCTGAAATAATTGATTATTGCACCAAATTACAAAAGGCCCGGTCATACCAACCACTTCTTGCGCTACACTCTCCTTGTTTCAACAAAAATGATGCGATCTTATGCCCCCCTCATCCCCCTTCTCTTGTGTCCCGCACGCTATCCATGCATACGACTGTTTTTCCAGATGTTGACATTCGTATTCTGCAGTTGCTATAAGCTTTCCTGACTCTATCTGCATGCGCTGTGAAAGGACTTTACATGACTGGATCCAGTGCTGTCGTCATTCCCGCACGAATGGCGGCTACGCGGTTGCCCGGGAAACCTTTACTCTGCGAGACTGGCAAACCTTTAATCCAACATGTCTGGGAATCCGCCTGCCAAGCCCGTCTTCCAGACCACATTCTGATCGCTACCGACGACGATGCCATCCATAAGGCTGCACACTCATTTGGTGCAAAGAGTGTCATGACACTTGCAACTCACCAGAGTGGAACAGAACGTGTAATCGAGGCGGCTAACCTTTTGGATTCCTCCGTTCAGATTGTTGTCAATGTTCAAGGTGACGAACCAGAAATTGAAGCCACCTCCATTGATACTGTCATTAAGCTCCTTGAAGACGATCCTTCCTCTGATATCGCAACACTTGCAACGCCACTACATGACCCGGATCAAATCGAAAACCCCGCCTGCGTAAAAGTTACTTTAGGTCACGACGGAACCGCTCTCTACTTCAGCCGCTCACCGATCCCATACGTCCGGAATCCAGCTGATCCAGTTCCCTCAAACCAACCTCTGCACTTTCAGCACCTGGGACTCTACGCTTACCGTCGCAACGTACTGAAATCCATTACACAGCTTCCAGAATCGATCCTGGAAGTCGTTGAGGGACTTGAACAATTACGCTGGCTCCAATCTGGACTTCGAATCAAGGTCGGCGTAATTCCACATGCTGCGAAAGGAATTGATACTCCTGAAGACTACGACGCGTTTGTGGAACGCTGTCGATTTCGCTACACTGGCAACCATCTGGACCCATTTTCTGAATAATACAGATAGTCCATTTCGCCGTCTGTATATAAAGAAACTTGAATATATTTGGTATCGAATCGTTCTTTTATTGAAAGTTCGTCCGTTACACAGAATCGACCAGGATTACCGGCGAAGAGGAGGGAACCTCACATATCATCATGACCAAACACATCTTTGTCACGGGCGGTGTTGTCAGTTCTCTAGGTAAGGGTTTGACCAGTGCGTCGATTGGAATGCTGCTGGAAAACCGAGGGCTGCGGGTGCGCCTTCAAAAATTTGATCCCTACATCAATGTTGACCCCGGAACCATGAGTCCCTACCAACATGGGGAAGTATATGTCCTGGACGACGGTTCGGAAACAGACCTGGATCTCGGACACTATGAACGATTCACAACCGGACCACTCACGAGGCAGTCCAATTACACAACAGGACAAATTTATCTTTCCGTCATCGAAAAAGAACGGCAAGGCGAATGGCTGGGAAAAACCGTACAGGTTATCCCTCACGTGACGGATGAAATCAAAAATGCGGTCCATCAGTTGACCGATGAGAATGTGGATGTTGTTATCACAGAAATCGGCGGCACTGTCGGAGATATTGAAGGACTACCGTTCCTTGAAGCCATTCGGCAGTTTGCCCTTGAAAAGGGAAAACAGAACTGTCTGTACATCCACCTCACACTGGTTCCCTACCTGAAAGCCGCGAGGGAATCGAAAACAAAACCCACACAACATTCTGTGGGATCCCTGCGAGAAATCGGAATTCAGCCCGATATTCTGATATGTCGTACAGAAAGAGAATTATTATCGGAAGATCGCGCTAAAATCGGGCTTTTCTGTAACATTGAATACGAGTGTGTCATTGAAGAAAGAGACACTGATTTTTCCATTTATGAGGTCCCCTTAAGCCTGGTTGACCATCAACTTGATGAACTCATTGTTCAAAAACTCGATCTTGATGTAGGCCCTTTGGAAATAGATGACTGGAAACACGTTGTTAACACCATTCGTCATCCTCGACACGAAGTGACCATTGGTTTTGTTGGAAAATACGTGCGTCATAGAGATGCCTACAAATCCGTGTACGAAGCCCTGGATCACGCCGGCATCTCACATGAAACACAGGTTCATATCCATCCTGTGGATTCGGAACAAATTTCCTCTGACAGCGTGGAAACACTCTTATCTGAAGTGGATGGTCTGCTCATTCCCGGTGGATTTGGTACACGTGGTATTGAAGGAAAAATTGAGGCTATCCGTTATGCGCGTGAACAAGGTATTCCTTTTTTCGGGATTTGTCTGGGGATGCAGTGCGCGGCCATCGAATATGCTCGCCATGTACTACACTTAACCGAGGCTCACAGCACCGAATTTTCTCCTCAGACTCCAGATCCTGTCATTTGCCTAATGGAAAGCCAAAAGGGGATACTACATCGTGGTGCAACCATGCGTCTGGGCAGCTACGCCTGCCATTTGAAACCTGACTCGATGGCAAGACATTGCTATCAGGAAGAACTGATTTACGAACGCCATCGCCATCGATATGAGTTCAATTCCCAATATCTCGAACAGTTTGCGGACAACGGGATGTATGCATCCGGTACCAACCCGGATGAAGGACTGGCAGAAATCATAGAAATTCCAGATCATCCATGGTTTATAGCCGTTCAATTTCATCCCGAGTTCCATTCGAAACCAACCCGTCCCCACCCATTGTTTAACCATTTTGTAGGGGCCGCCCTGAAGCGAAAATCTGCCACAACGCAGAACGTAATCGAATCACCGGTTTCTCCTTAAATGATATACCCGGAGAAGGCACGCTGATCGCTGACAATCCACCTTCATCCCTGTTCCCTCAACACTAGGGTTACTTACCATGTCCGACTCTAATTCAGATAATCCATCCAACTCCAGAATTCTTATCGATGAAGACTGGAAAACCCAAGTTCAGGCCGAAAAAGAAAAACTTTCCCAAAACTTTGAAGACACGAAAGAATCCGCGAAGACACAGCCGGCTTCACTTCCTCCAGCCTCGTTTTCATTTCTTGTCAGCACCCTTTCGACCCAGGCAATGATCGCTATGGGCGCTATTCCTAATCCGCTGAACAACGAGACAGACATACGTCTCGATCAAGCGAAACACTTCATCGACACACTGAGCATGCTGGATAAAAAAACAGAGGGAAATTTAACAAAAGAGGAATCAGACCTGATGCAGGCAGTACTGCATGAATTACGATTGGGATTTCTGAACAACGGAAATATGAATCCCTCCAAGCCCGAAAGCGATGATAGCCCATCCTAGGATACCACAAGGCTCTCTTACTTATCGGTCCCTGCAGCAACCTGTGCTTTTTACAGCATCTCTGCTCTGGATGTCCCCTCTGTCCTCTATCGCTCTCCAGAAACGGGATCTGGATGGGGTGGCGTCTTTACGACGTTATCTGCAAGTGAGGTATTTCGGAACAACGGAACCTCAAACCCAAACACATTCGCCCAATATTGAACCAGTGTCCAAAGAGTTTGTCCGCCATATTTCATACTGCGTTTGAAATTAATACTGGAAGCTTCCTCAAAGTATCGCACCGGTACAGGTATGTCCCCCAGCTTAAATTCAAAATGAACAGCCTGAACCAGGAGCTGGGTATCAAACACAAAGTCGTCGGAATTCTGATCAAAGGGAATTGTTTCCAGAACCTGACGACGATAAACTCTGAAACCGCTATGAAAATCTGCCACATTCTGCCCTAACGCAAAATTCTCGGCTGCGGTCAGCATTCGATTAGCCAGGTACTTGTAACGTGGCATGCCTCCATCAAGTGCCTCGCGCCGGGTGCGAATTCTTGACCCCAGCACAACATCACATATACCTAGCTCCAGAACTTGCAATGCAGCAGGTATCACTCGACTATCATATTGATAATCCGGATGAATCATGACAATGTAATCAGCACCGTGCTGCAAAGCATATCGATAACATGTTTTCTGATTCGCGCCATAACCACCATTTTTCGCATGTTCAATCACCGTCAGTCCCAACTGATGAGCCACTTCGACGGTATTGTCCTGACTGGCATCATCGACCAGTAGAATATCATCCACACAATGCTCGGGAATATCAGCGACCGTACGTTCAAGCGTGTCTGCGGCATTGTACGCCGGCATAACCGCAATGACTCGCCTCCGAGGCTGATTGATGGCTGGATCTGAAGACCCAGACACGATTTTTGATGGAATGGCCAACGTTATGATGCCTCAATCAAACTATTATTGTTCATTCGTTTCGATTATTGAGACCGCGAATCCCCATCGCTATGCGTCCTACAATAGAATATCGACCGAAATGGTCTAATCTTTTAATACCCTTTTTCGGACTTACTCAGATAAATAATGAAGGCCCTCTTGCCCACTTGTGGAAAGCGAATAGACGCCTTATTGTTTCAGCTCGCAACGAACAATGAGTAACTTGGAGAACACAAGAACACAACTTGACACCGGGAGCGATTTTAGAGGCATCCACAGTTAACCTCTACTCAGCTCGAGCTCTCATCCATGATTACATGGATTGCTGAGTTCCATTTCAAATGGCTTTCAGTCTGACTGGGCAAGCTGCTCCTGTTCTTTATATCCCGGTGCTGCAATGAAACTATCCACCACCGTGCCATCTTCCAAATTCCAGATACGAACTTCTCCTCGCCAGTCCCCAGTAGCCAAAAGGCGGGATTGTGCACTATAGCTCGCCGAGTAGATGTGGTCCTTATGTCCCTCAAGTACCCTTATCTGCTTACCATCATCAGGATTAAACTGACGTACTGTCTGATCGGCACTGGTAGTATACAGCGTGGGACCATCTGTCAGGAAAATGACATTGTAAATTTCATTACCATGTCCTCCAATCGCCCGAATTTCCTTGCCGTCTTCCGGATTCCACAGACGAACCTGTTTATCTCTTCCCGCTGTAGCAACCTGCTTACCTTCCGGTCCGAACGATACGCCAAAAACCGGCTCACCATGACCAGGGAACGTAACCAGAGAGTCCCCATTGGAGGCGTCAAATACTTTTGATGTCTTATCTCGACTAGCAGAAGCGAGTTTTTTCCCATCGGGAGACCAAGCCACACCCATAACCCAGTCTGCGTGATCTTCAATCAGCAATTCCTGTTCTCCGGTTTCAATATTCCATATGCGGATCGCCCTATCCGCACCGCCAGCCGCCAACCGTTTCCCGTCGGGACTGAAACTGACGCAAAATACAGAATCGGACGTCGTTAACAGATCCTTTACCAGCTCTCCCGTTTTTGGATTCCACAGCTTCACTTCACCAACCTGAGCAGGCGTACCACTTCCACTCGCAAGAAGCTTTCCGTCAGGACTGAATTCAAGTGCGTACGTTCTTTCCGCGACGTTGCTCAAACGCTTTGCAAGCGTGTCACATTCTCGGCACCATACAAGGATTTCATGATAGCCACCAACAGCTAGTTGAGATCCACTGGGTTTAAACGCCAGAGATGTGATGGCCAGGGGTACGCGATAACTTTCGGGTGCAGGTGGATGAATCCCTTTGGGAATAATCGTTGAAATGGCGGCATCTTGGGCCGGTCCATCAAAGGCAGCGCCCTCGCTCACCCAACGTCGAATCAGTTCTATCTGGTCCTTGGTAAGGGGGTCCGCATCCTGTGGCATCTCACCGTTTTCGATCAGAAGGAGCATATTACTTTCATCTGGTTCTCCCGGCACCAGTGATTCACCGGTGTTGCCACCGCGCATCATCGCTTCAAAAGTCTCGAGACTGAAGCCACCCTTAGCCTGCTGATTACCGTGGCATGCCAGGCATCGACGGACGAGAATGGGCCCCACCTCATTCGCAAAGCTCACTTTGCCGGAGTCCTCCGACTTGTTGTCCTCCTGTGCTACACCGGTCTCTGTAACCCCAAGTCCCAAAAGTACAACTAAAGCCGCAATTCTCATCCAGGAGAATTTCCTTTGCATAGTCTCAACCTCACGAAGGCTCGTAAAAGATGAATATAAAACTTTCTCGCCCTACAGGCCACACGCCGGACACCAATGAGTAAAATGGTATCTAACCTGTGTGATTGACTCATTTTGAGCATCGCACGCAAACCTTGTAATGTCAAGGATTTCTTGTCGTGTCAAGCAGATCAATGGCGATAAGTATTCCGATAATCAGGACTATCCGTATCCTACCTGTTGGACTGGTTGTAAATGCACAACAAACCAGCATTTGTAACGCCCCTTTCAATGGATTGATTGGGGAGAAATACAAGCCCACACCTGGCGTTTCAGCTCAGCCAAAACAGACTCCGAGATAGCATCATCGAAAGCCCCAGACGACCGGCTCTCCATCTCCTTGTCACATGACAAGCAAGCCTGACTTTTGGCTATAGATCGAGAGGAAAACGTGTCAATTGTTCAACTCCATCTGAAGTCACCAGATAATTTTCTTCCAATCGAATCCCTGCCCGTAATTCTGGCGTATACAAACCCGGTTCCGCCGTAAATACATCACCCTCCTCAAAGGTGTCATTCCAGCCTGTATTCGGATTGAGATGGGGCCCTTCATGGGGGAACAAACCAATTCCATGGCCTAAATGGTGGCTGAATCCTCCTGGAAGATACTCATCAAGCATCGATTGGGCTTCCTGGAATACATCCCTGCACCTGACCCCCGGACGGACCCTTCTAGATACCATCTCCAGTACCTTCACAATTTGATCCCATGCTCTCTGTTGTGCATCCGTTGGACGCTGATTCACAGCAAAGGTCCTACAGTTGTCCGCATAATAACCTCGATAGGCAGGTCCCAAGTCAAGAATGTACAGTTCTCCAGATTCAATTAAACGTGACCGAGGGGGGCCACCGGGAGAACCACATCGATAGTCGTTTCCTGTCCCGGTAAGCGGTTCACAAGCGATTTCTACAGCGGCCGTTTGTAACTGACTAAAAACTTCCAGTTCACTTACTCCCGGTTCGATAATCTCCCGGGCGCGCTGGTACATCGCATGAGTACAGTCGACAGCACGGCGGATCATCTGTAATTCGTCCGGATCTTTTCTTCGTCTCATCTGCCACAATTGTTTTTCAATATCCACTACGGTTTTCGATTTCCCAATACACTCTTTCAGTTGCAAATGGGGACCAAATCGCGAACTCTCCACAGCAACACATTTCCCCTTACCACCAGTTTGCATCAGAGCCTCTGAAAGCACTCGAGCAATTTCCAGGTGCTGATCTTGACGCAACGTTGCATGCCACTGTGCTTCATAAGTCACCACTGTGTCTGCGGACACACCATTCGGAATTACATTAGGAGCAACCAGTAGACAGTGCCCGTTCGTATCCAGCACAATCGCAGCCAGCATCAGATGGTGAGGCCGAAACCCCGTGAGGTATTGCACGTGCTCCGATCGTGTCAAAATCGCATGATCTGCCCCTGCTTGCTCCAGAACAGCGATTAGACGCTTCTGCCGCAAACGACATCCCTCCGAGGTTAGTGTTTTCGATTCCTTTAACTCGATGTCTGACATTTAGCCGTCTCCACATGTGTATCCATACAAAATAATTAAACCCGTATATTAAGAGCATACTGTAACCGACCGCACGCTATATCTCAGCATAGATTCGAACACAACCAAGGGTATGCACCGGCTGTACTTACCCGGTAGAATCGTTTCGAGTGTTGCAACCTCCGGTAAATTCACGGCATCTCTTCATCAGTTAAACATCGGTTTTCTATGGCCAACTTTAGCCCGTGTAATTCCCACAACCGAGAGTGGCTCCCGTACCAGGGTAACTTGACGGTTTACAGCGGTAGTGTTAGGATCCACCGCCACTCCAGTCGCCCGCAGTCCAGCCAAAAGCTTGCCCAGATAGCTCACGTGTTCCTGATTGGGAATATGCATTGATCGGCCCGCTTAACCCACAAGCGTGCCTGATTGTTACTTAACTGATTACCGCCTTCTTCGATACAACGCTACTTAAAACAGAGGACTTTTCCCTTGGCTCAACACAACGGTTCTAATAACGACAAACATGTCTATTCTTTTGGTAAAAGCCAAACAGATGGTAAGGCGGAAATGAGAGAATTGCTTGGAGGCAAAGGAGCTAACCTCGCTGAAATGACCAGTCTGGGAATACCCGTACCTCCAGGTTTTACCATTACCACCCATGTCTGTGATTATTTCTACAAGCATGATCAGAGCTATCCAGACACACTTCGCGACCAGATCAGCCACGCCTTAAACCTGATTGAACAGCAGATGTCAGCGAAATTTGGGGATCCAGACAACCCTCTGCTTGTCAGCGTTCGAAGCGGTGCCGCAAAAAGTATGCCGGGAATGATGGATAC
>CAXEIY010000268.1:0-16210 GCA_963996245.1 uncultured Planctomycetia bacterium
TGGCTAACAATGTGAGTGAGTGCTGGGAGATGATCCATGCGTGTCGGGATGCAGGAGTCAAACTGATGGTCGGGCATAAACGACGGTTGCGACCGCCCTGGGCCCGTATGATTCAGTTGCGTGATCAACTGGGGAACCCTCGTGCTATAACTGCCTGTGCATATCATGATGCACGTCCCTACAACCATCAGGGCTGGTGGACTCGCGAAGCACAGTGTGGCGGGATTCTACCGGTAATAGGAGTACATATTGTTGACTGGATGTGTGCGATGTGTGGCGAAGTAGACACGGTTCGCGCGTTGTCTGCCCCACAGAAGGATCCGCGTTATGATTTTCCAGATACGCTCCATGTGACACTCGCTTTCCGATCGGGCGCGATTGCGACACTGACGGTTTCGCTGGTGTTTCCTCTATGGAAATTTCGAGAAGCCGGTGGCCCTCTGGTAATCACGGAGAACGGGTCCATGCGTTTCGAGCCGTATATGGATCATCTTGATTTGTACTGGCAGTCTTCAGAGGACAGTCAACCCACTTTGGAACGGTTTGATGATTTGGGTTTTGATCATGCCTATCGTCAGGAACTAGGCGATTTTGTTCGCTGGGTTCAGGACGGTGCCCAACCCTGTTTGACATGGCAGGAGGGGTTGCGCTGTGTTGAGGTGATGGAAGCGGCTCATCGTTCCGCTCGGGAAGGGGGTACGATTCAACAACTCCCACTATATCCGGAGTGGGAAGAGCAAAATACTTAATGAATAAGTGCTGGAACGGGGATTGTGAGCAACCAAGGAGTAGTTCAAATGTCCACGTCAGTTCACCGTAATAAGCGAACCGCGTTTCTATGGTAACCAGCGATCAGGATACGGATCGATAGTCCCGGGTAGTTAATTTAGGCGAGCTGTTTTCCAATACGTGAGTCCTGCACGGGTATAAAGAAAGCGCAGTGTAGTTTCGATCGAGACACTCAAGTACACTGGGATAGACGAAATGAGATCGAAAAGCAATTCATACGTATTCTGGGCAATTCCATGAGTAAAAAGCGCGTTGCTGCCATTGTGACCCACTATCGACCGAATTCGCATGCGGATGTGATTCTTGGCAAGATTCTTGAGGGATATCATCAGGATGGTGGTCCAGGACCGGAACTGGAACTGGCATCCATGTACATGGATCAGTTTCCAGAACAGGATCTTAGCCGATCGATGAGCAAGAAACATAATGTTCCTATTTTCCAAAGTATTGAAGAGGCCATTACTCTGGGACAGTCAAAGATTCCTGTAGATGGAGTACTGATTATCGGCGAACACGGAGATTATCCGGATAACGAAAAAGGTCAAAAGCTGTATCCACGTCGCGCATGGTTCGAAGAAGTGACCAACGTACTGGAAAAACACAATAAAGTGGTTCCCATTTTCAATGATAAGCATCTTTCGGTGAGCTGGCAGGATGCCCAGTGGATGGTTCAAAGGGCCCGTGACATGCATATTCCATTTATGGCAGGCTCCTCCCTTCCATTGAGTTTTCGCAAACCGGAGTACAATCCTCCGATGGGATGTCATTTTGATTCCGTTATGGGGGTTGGTTACAGTGGGCTGGACATTTACGGAATTCATGCTCTCGAAGTTTTCCAATGTATTGTTGAACGCCGTGAAAATGCTGAAAAAGGAGTACGATGGGTTCAGTGTCTTCAGGGAGATGCGATGTGGGATTATCTGGAGAGTAACCCCGAAAAAAGTGAATTGCTTCGTACGGTGCTGGAGGCAATTCCCCATAGTGGTACCAGTCATGACCTGCGCAAACGCAAAGAACTACAGCATGGTCAGGTGGCATTGTTTCGATTCAGTTATGTGGATGGCCTCGATGGCTCGATTGCCATGCTTGCCGGAGTTGCTGCCGGAAATGGATTTGCCGCGCGTCTGTCAGGAGAAACGGAAATTCGAGCTACGCACATTGAAGAACGTCCCACTCCGTATCCCCATTTTATGTACCTGGTTAAGGCCATTGAAACGCTGATGCATACCGGACACTCACCTTATCCCGTAGAACGAACCATGCTCACCACTGGAGTTCACGACATGCTACTGACCAGCAGACAATATGGTGGGAGAAAGATTCAGACACCGTTTTTAAAAGTCTCCTATCAACCGGTTGATTATCCGCATGCTCCTGAACCGATAACCTTTTAAAGTCAACCATACAAGGGATGATCGGGCTTCTTCTGAAGGGAACCGTCTGATCTAAAAAGCAGCGCATCCGCTTTTCATAACGCGCGAGATTCATGCTCAGGCAAACGCTGTACAATCAGTGCCGAGAGCTGGTGTCCTTCTTGAATTACAAAAACGGTAAAGGGCGTGTCACCTTTGCATCGAAGTTGTTTTTGCAGTTGATTGGCATCAAGCGACTTAGCGGTGGTTTTGACTTCGATAATTCCTGCATCATGGGCTGCAAGCCAGGCTTTGATTTTTCGAAAATGCCAGGGTGCTTGTTTGATTACCAGGAATACAGCTCCCCAGGGCGTCTGGATGGCTTTGGGTGAGGTAAGTAACCGTGAGGTGTGTGACAGAGCCGGAATGTTGAGCTGTTTGCAAAGTAGACCCATAAGTCCAGCTCGCTGTACCGCTGGATTAATTTCGATCAGGTATTCCTGAAGGCTGTCCGTTGGAACATCTGTCGGACTGCCGGCAAGTGTGATGCCTTGAGGAAAACAGGTTGCACGACGCGGTACGGTGTAAAACTGTCCTGTCCAGAGCACGATTTGTACCAGATTACCTCGGTCACTGATGACCTCGATTTCTCCTGGAGGCAGGTCATTCATGTTAACCCAGGGACCTAATTTTACCGCTCCTGAAGGACAACGGGAAAGAAGCGATGTAATAAAGTTGAAACTAGGCTGATAGTCTTGAGGGCGGTGCTGTCGACGGGTGATGGATGATTGTTCGTCACGACGTGAAGGGTCGATATGAAAAATATGATCCTTCAGGAAGAGTGTCGTAACATCTGCTATGACGGCCGGACAACCTGTATTTTGAAACGTCATCCATGCACGGAGTGGTCTGATGTCGACCGCACGAGTCAGGGCCACCTGATTCAGGGCGTACGTGTCTGAACCGATCCCACAGCACAGGTCAATGACTTCAGGGATTTTCAACTGGGCAAATCGTTGTGCCTTGTGTTGGGCGATCTGATACGACGTGCATTGTTCGACGCCGACAGGGTCAGCTATTTTGGGGATGGCGTGTGGAGGAAACTTTTTCTGTGCCTTGTGTTGGGCATCAATATAGGCAATAGCCGCATGAACAACATCCTTGGAATGACTGCGGCGAAGTCGGGCCAGTGTGTTCGGAAGCAGCGGGGTTTGATGTCGGAGGGTTTCCAGCAAAGGTCTGCATTCAGGTTTGAGCAGGTTTCTCCAGGGATCTATCTCAACAAAAGGGAACATGGACGCTTTCTAGCTATCGGGATGGAATAGGTTTTAGCCGTAACGTGACTTGATTATGACATCCGTAATGACCACTGGAATAGCTATTCTGTGTGTGTCAATTGACGCTTCCGAGTTTTCATTCTTTTGATGGTTGGGCACATTTTCAGGATGAAATATTCGGAAGTGGTACCTACCTTATAGTTGCTTGGTGATGTCAAGGAGTGTGGAAGGCGATACACAAGAGTCATTCGTTCAGTATTTGAGTGGATACTTTTGGAAAAGAGTCAATGTCGATAATGTGGCACAGGATATGTGAAAAATGGTACCCGTGTGCCGGTGTATGGCTGGGAGATTTTAGCAGAGGGTTTGTTTGTGACGCTGTTTTTTATGGTTGTCGGACTGTGGGGATGGCTGGTTGCGATCGTATTATTGTTTCATATGATTACGGTCACGTACTGTATCGGATCAGATCGTCGCATACGCTTCCAGAACAGGCAATCGTCTTTGGAAATACTTCCTGAGGTTACGGTCATAGTAGCGGCACGCGACGAACAGCAGGCAATTGGCCAGACCCTGCAGATGCTATTGGAACTCGACTATCCTAATCTCAAGGTCATCGCAGTTAACGATCGGTCAAGTGATCAAACCGGCCTGATTATGGATAACATAGCCGACTCTGATGAGCGTCTTCTGGTACATCATGTTCACGTGTTACCGGACGGATGGTTGGGTAAAAATTATGCAAATTACTGCGCTGCAGAGAGGGTCGAGTCGCCTTGGCTATTGTTTACAGATGGAGATGTCGAATTTCAGCCTGGTACCTTGATGGAAACCATCCGTTATGCGAATCGAAAGCAACTCGATCACTTGGCGGTTATCCCGGGAATGAAACGTGGATCATTTTGGGAAAATTCGGTTGTTTGCACTTTTGGGATGCTGTTTCGCATCCTGTTTAATCCCATGCTCATACGGAGTCGCTGGAGTAAGTTTTATGTCGGTGTCGGTGCATTTAATCTCATAAGACGTACCAGTTACGAGGCAATCGGTACCCATCGTCGGCTTGCTATGGAAATTCTGGATGATTTGAAACTTGGGAAGCTGATAAAAAAGAACCGTTTTCGTCAAGGGTTACTGATGGCCTCTGATCTGATTCAGATACGCTGGCAATTCGGCGTAGGAGGGGTTGTTCGAGGTCTCGAGAAGAATGGTTTTGCCTTTTTTGGTTACTCTCTAGGGCAGGCACTGATTCAGAACATCGGATTTTTGTTGGTTTTCCTGTTTCCTTATCTGGCTGTTTGGATTTTTCCCTGGCCTATAAACAGTGGGTTTGCCGTCAGTGTGATACTGCTTCAGGGATTGTTTTCAGCTGTTGTTTTGCGTGAACATTATGGGCTCGTGATGCTGCTTTTTCTCCCCATTACCATGCTGATTGTTCAGTATGCTATGTGGCGTTCCATATTTCTAACACGTTTGCGACAGGGGGTGATATGGAGAGAAACATTTTATCCTCTGGATCAGCTGCGCGACAGAATGGTATGAAGTCTATGGAAGCAGATCACTTTTTCGGGATATGGCTTTTTCCCAATTCAATTATCAAATAACGGCGGAATCAATATGTGTATTTCTTGATCAAGATGTTCTTCTGACAGTTTGCCGTTAGGATGTACTGCAAACTTGGACTGGAGGTGAATTCGACCTGTCCATTTTCGATTATCGGAACGGGATGCATTTGAGGGAAATGAATATGGTGAAGTACAGGGCAGCAAAGGCATTTCTGTATGCGATGGGATTGTCATTTATTTGCAGCGGTGTGAACTCAGCACAGGTCCCTGCTGTCCGGAAGAAAGCAGATCCGCTTTCCGCGATAGAAGCGGTAACGCGATTTACCGTCCCGGAAGATCTCGAAGTCGATCTGATTTTGTCAGAACCACTGGTTCAGCAACCCGTGTCGATGAGCTTTGATGAACGCGGGCGACTGTGGATCGTTCAGTATTTACAGTATCCTTTTCCTGCGGGTTTGAAGATGGTCAGCCGTGACCGTTATTGGCGTGCGGTCTATGACAAGATCCCACCCCCACCTCCAGATCATTTTCGAGGTAAGGACCGAATAACCATACACGAAGACTCAGATGGGGACGGGATTTTTGATCAGCATAAAATCTTTTTAGAAGGGATGAATATTGTTACCTCGGTAGCACGCGGCAGAGGGGGCGTTTGGGTCCTGAATCCGCCTTACCTGTTGTTCTATCCTGACTTGAATGACGATGATGTCCCGGATTCTGATCCGGAAGTACATCTTTCCGGGTTTGGTTTGGAAGATACACACTCGGTTGTGAATAGTCTTTGCTGGGGCCCTGATGGATGGCTTTATGGCGCGCAGGGAAGTACGGTTTCAGCGAATGTCTCTCGTTCGGGCTATGAAGAAGCCCCCATTCATTCCATGGGGCAGCTGATATGGCGTTATCATCCTACTAACCGAACTTATGAAATATTTGCCGAGGGTGGTGGCAATGCCTTTGGTTTGGAAATTGATGCCAAGGGGCGCATTTACAGTGGTCACAATGGCGGTAACACACGGGGCTTTCATTATGTGCAGGGGGGATATTATCAAAAAGGATTCAGTAAACACGGGTCCCTTTCCAATCCATTTGCATTTGGCTATTTTGAAGCGATGAAGCACCATGATGTACAACGCTTCACACATACGTTCCTTATTTACGAGGGATCTGCTCTCCCGGACCGATATCACGGAAGGTTGTTTGGTGTATCGCCTTTATTGAATCACGTTGTGTCCAGTCAAATCAAAGCAGACGGCTCTTCCTTTAAGACATCTGATATCGGATTTCCGATTCAGACACCGGATCCATGGTTTCGTCCGGTCGATATTAAACATGGTCCCGACGGTTCCATTTACGTCGCCGACTGGTATGACGAACAGGTGAATCATTACCGCAATCATGAAGGGCGTATTGACGTGTCGCGAGGCAGAATTTACCGATTACGCAGCAAAAATTTTGATGTCGTGTCCCCATTCGATTTGCGACAAAACACCAGTCATGAATTAGTGGATCTTCTTGAAAATCGAAATCGCTGGCTGCGTCAAACCGTTTTGAGAGTGCTGGCGGATCGAAAGGATCCGTCAGTAATAACGAGACTACAGCAGGTGTTACGTACCAGAGGTGGTCAGTTTGCTTTAGAGGCACTGTGGGCGCTGAATGCATCTGGAGGATTTGAACCACATATAGCTCGAGAATTACTCACACATGAAGATCCCCATGTGCGTGCTTGGACCATTCGTCTGATTGCTGACCGGCGAGATATTCCTCTCGATCAGATAGAGCAGCTGGTTGAAAGGGCCAGATATGAACCGGAACGTCTGGTCAGGAGTCAACTGGCTAGCTCCGCACGCCGTCTGACTACTCCGGGAGCTTTGCGCATCGTCAAGTACCTGCTTCTTCGTCCGGAAGATTTAGACGATATTCATATTCCGTTGTTGTTGTGGTGGGCGATTGAAACAAAGGCAGAAACGCACCGTGAAGAGATCCTGACCTGGTTTGAAGAGCCATCGCTTTGGGCTGCGCCGATGATCCGCAATCACATTCTGGGACGTCTGGTCCGTCGCTATGCACAGAAGGGGTCGAGACAAGATCTGGTAACCTGTGCGGCGTTGTTTCGAATGGCACCCGATTCAGAGTATTCTGAAAGGTTGTTGGCCGGGTTGGAAACGGCGTTTCAGGGGCGCCGTTTAGGAAAATTGCCACAACCGCTGATCGAAGTACTTGCTAACCTGGAGAACCGTTCTACGGTACTTGGTATTCGCCAGGGACAAGCTCCGGCGGTGGAGGAAGCGCTGCGTGTTCTTGAAGATGAACACGCTGATTTACAGTTGAAGCAAAGGTATGTCGAGGTTTTTGCGGAAGTGGAGCAGCCTGCCTGTGTCCCGGTTTTGTTGTCGATAGCACGCCATAATACATCGCTTGAGTTGCGACAAGCTGCGATTGTTTCGTTGCAGAGTTATGAAGACAGCCGCATTGCTCCTGTGCTGGTAGGGTTACTGAGTAAGACGGATCAAGCAGTAATAGATCGTGTGCTTACCACACTGGTCAGTCGAACTGATTGGGTCCGGCAACTGCTGACGGCTGTCAGTCAGACGGACAGCCTGGTGGATCTGATTCCGGATGACATCGTTTCAAGAATACGTTTGCACAATGATCCGGGTGTTTCCAGATTATCAGAGAATATATGGGGTCCGATTCGTCGGGCTAGTTCAGAGGATCTGCAAACCAGGATGGATCAACTGGCTAAGGTAATTCTGGATGGTAGAGGAGATCCTTACGCAGGAAAGGCTCGTTTTGTACAAAGATGTGCCAAATGCCATTCTCTGTTTGGTGTCGGTGAACAGGTTGGGCCGGATCTTACGAGTTACCAGAGAAGGGATTTACCTAATATGCTTCTTGCCGTGGTCAATCCAGATGCTGAAATCCGAGAAGGTTATGAGAACCATCTGGTTGTTACCGATGATGGCCGGACGCTTACGGGTATTCTGGTAGATCAGGATCTTCAGACGATCGTAATTCGTGGTGCGGATGGGCAGGTTTCTACCATGTCACGAGAATCGATTGATACCATGGAAGTGATGAAAGCGTCCATGATGCCGACAGGTGCCCTGCGGGACCTGACAGATGAGCAGATACGGGATCTGTTCGCTTACCTGAGAAGTTCGCAGCCTCTGAACGATTAAGGTCGGATAGCGCGAGGCGAGCCGGCGTGAAAGTTTTTAACGGGTGTTTTGAGCAAAACCAGTTGGATGAGAGCTTTGAAAAGATAGCGATCCTTGGGATGTCCGTGTCTTTATAAGCCGGACCGTGTGCCTCATGATGAAGGCTTTTGAGGACGCTGGTGAAGCCCTCTGGTTACATCCGTAAATACTGGAAATAAGCGAATTGGGATGACCGGAAGCCGGAAGGAAAGCGACGTTTCGCTCGCCATGTCAGTTACAGTCGCTCCTATGAGTTAGACTGGTATATGGGAAACTGCTCAGAAACGATGGCCACAATTTGAGTATGGATTGCCTGGATTGATCCGGAAGCAGGAATCACCGATATTTTGTCCGGTTGCTTAGATGCTTCATGGAGAAATCCTTTTTGAACACGTGAAAAAAAATCAGCAGGCAGGGATTCCATACGATCACGTTCTGATTGCTGGCGCTTGCGTGCCTGATCATAGGGCAGGTCGAGGATGAAGGTGAGGTCGGGGTTCAGCCCGCCAGTTGCGATGTGACCGATTTTCCATAGTTCGTCTACACCCAGTCCACCTCCATATCCCTGGTAGACGACATTGGCCAGCAGATAGCGATCACTGATGACAATCTGGTCAGCTTCGAGAGCCGGTCGAATAATTTCCTCAGTGAGTTGGGCTCGACTGGCCATATAAAGGAGCATTTCAGCAGAACGGTCGATGTTTTCGGTATTCTTGGATAAAAGGATGGAACGCACTTTTTCTCCGAGTGTGGTACCGCCCGGATCTCGGCACACAATTCCGGGATGTCCGTTTCGAGAGAACCAGTCCAACAGCAGCTGACACTGGGTGCTTTTGCCACCTCCGTCGATTCCATCCAGAGAAATAAAGAGACCATCTGCCATGTTGAATGCCTGTTAGAAATGTATGATTGTCCGAGACAGTCGATTGCTTGTTGTTCGATGCGTTATGGGCTTGTGTCAAGGAGCAACGTTCGTTGCAGCGCTGTCTGTAATTTCGATTGTTGCAAGGAGATCATCGGGTTTAACCTGTGTGTCTTCAAACGCGTGGATTCCTTTTAAATGTCCGGTTGATGGTGCCGTAACATCGAATACAATCTGGCCTACAAGCAATTCCACCAGACGGTCTCCCTGAAACAGTTCGTCACCCACATGAGAGTGCCAGAGGCATACGGTAATGAGGCCGTCCTGATCTGCGCCAAGTTCCGGCACACGAACATCTATTCGCATTTCCTACTCGATATTCACTAGGGCGGAATCAGGATCAGTATCCCTGTTCAGGAGACGTTCATCCGTGAGGGAGGAGGAGGCCATTTCATCTGCATGGTAACTGGATCTCACGAACGGGCCGCTTGCAACACGGGAAAATCCCAGAAGGCGGGAGAATTCTCCCCATTGATCAAATGTTTCAGGACGTAAATAAGTCTGGACAGGTAGATGTTTTTTGGATGGTTGCAGGTATTGTCCCAGGGTCAGGAAATCACAACGCATATCTCTTAGGTCGCAAAGGACGTCCAGAATTTCTTCGCTGGTTTCACCGAGTCCGAGCATTAATCCGCTTTTGGTATGAATTTCCGGATTGCGCTGCTTGACTCTCCTGAGCAGCTCCAGGGTGCGGCGATAACAGGCTTTACCTCTTACTTTGTCGTAAAGGCGTGGCACGGTTTCTGTATTATGATTGAAGACGTCAGGCCTGGCATCGATAACCGTGTTTAAGGCCTCCCAATTACCTAAAAAATCAGGTGTGAGAATTTCAATTGTTGCAGTGGTGCGGTTTCTGAGCTGTTCGATACAGGCTACAAAATGCCCAGCACCGCCATCCGGAAGGTCGTCCCGTGTTACGGAAGTGATAACGACATGTTTGAGACCGAGGCGAAGTGTTGCTTCGGTTAGTCGTTCTGCTTCATCATCTTCAACGGAGTCCGGGCGGCCGCGTTGAACGGCACAAAATCCACATGGTCGTGTGCAAACATTTCCAAGAATCATGAAGGTGGCTGTTTTCCTTGCATAACACTCGGGTCGGTTTGGACATTTGGCGTTTTCACACACGGTTTCAAGTCGGAGATCGCGAATAAGCCGATCTGTAAAATGTTGTGCATTTCCTCGTGGAAGTTGCCGGCGCAGCCAGGATGGAAGTCGGCGTTCAGTTTTCTCTACGGGAAGGGTGCTTGATGCGGTCAGTACGGGGAGTAAGTGAGAGGAGGGCAGTTGATTCATCTTATCCAGTTTGTCGAACCAGTGCGGTTTGGGATTGTGTGGATCGTAACAGGGAATGTCCCGAGTAAAGATGGCAATCTGGGAAATTCAGACGGTTCTGTATGTGGCGAATGATGGATTCTCGCACCGAGTCCATACGTATCTGACGAACTTTTTCCGATGCCATAGAGCTGATACGGGGCCGTAAGGAATCTTGCTGGCCCAGTGGTTTGGTTAACTTTTGCAGGAATAGGTCTGGCATGACATTCACGTAACATCCGTGATAACTGATCCAGTCCTGGACAGAGAATCCCATGAAAGCCAGGGGACCGTGTTTTCCTTCAATGACCGCATTCTGGTCTGCATGATTAGTTGAGATTTTGAATTCTTGAACAAGGTCCAGGAGACTTTTTCGGATGCGTTCAGTGAACTCACTTAGACCCCATCCCAGCCTTTTGATTGGCATAATCGGATAGACAGCGAGTTGTCCTGGAGCATGGACAATCGTGCCACCACCACGATTGATCCACTGAACGGGTAATTGTCGGGAATTCAATTCTTGTTCGTCACACAGGATATCACCCCTGCTACCCCGACGACCCACCGTGATTATCGGAGGATGTTCACAGAGCAATAGATGTGCGTGCCGATCTTTTCGCTCGCCCAGTTCAAATGCAAGTCGACGTTGCAGGTTGAGACAGGTATTGAAATCCGTAATGCCCAGCAAGTGAACAGAAAGAACCTTTGCGGAGGATTCGAAATCAGTATGAGTTAAAAGATGACCTGCCATGGTAAATAATTCCGTGTAATCAGGAGATCATTCCTGACCCAATTTGAGTATTGAAGAGGTGAGTGGTTACTTTCATCGAAAAGGGCAACAACGCCTCACCCCTTATCGATAATTTACCAGTTTCTGTAATGCTGCGACAAGGTAAAATCGCTGCTTTCAGAATGACATAAGGCTGTTAATAAAGAGAGGTTTGTGTGCATTGTAGAAATCTGGTTAATTGTGAAAACCTGCTTTTCAGATCGACAGTCTGTGTTGCAGGTGAGCCAGTATTTCCTGCTCCAACGCAAAGTCTCTTCCTACCTCAATCCAACCTTCGTCAGGGGCATTTTCGGTGACGACTTCCTGTTTATCGCGTAGTTCAGGGTTTGATCGAAACATTGCAGTGCCAGAAGTGGCGCGTTCCGGTTGAAGTAGGTCTTCCAGTTCTTTCCGAACTTTAATGTCGAGAGAATAACCCGTTGCGCTAGCTGAAATCTGGATGACAGCCTGACGGCGAATCGTTTGAAAAGTACCTTCCAGTCGCTCTTCAAAATTAACGGCGTCATGATGCCACGGTTCTAGAAGAGTAGCTCCGACTTTGGGGAGCGTAATAATTTTTCCATCGGTGCGGTTTTCTTCTGCAATTACAAAGTAATCATCAAGGACATCTATCGTTTTTTCCCACAGAATGTCATAACTTCCAGCCGATATCCGGAGAGGATTTTCTTGCATGGGAAGCGAATTGCTCACACATCCGCAGAAGAGGATAGAAGCAGTGAGAACAAGACCGATGTCGCGCACAGAAGAAATCTCCTGAAATGGCCCTGATGTGAAAGGGCGATCGGGTATGCATGTGGAAAGGAGGGGGCATGAACACGGTGCGATAGTCTGTCAAGAATGGCATTTCAGGGCAAGAGGAATCAAGGAAGGTGGAGGGTTCTATTTAAGGGTGAGGGGCTATCTAGCTGGCGGGCAATTGTGATGCAAGGTTTGGCTATGAATCCGACATGGCACTTGGTGTTTTTAAGTCGGGTACCAGACTGATAACACAATTCATTTCTAAAATGGCAGTTCAGGCATTGGTCGCTTGTTGAGGGACTCGCATTCTTTGAAAAGTGGAAGTCATGTGCTTTTCAGAATCCGGGAGATGCTTCTTTGAAATCTTTGGGGCGCCATAATGAGAGTTGCTTTCCAGGTGTACGTTCACTGAATTGTGTCCACGTGTGAATGGGTAATTCTACCTGTGCTGTAGTAGCCGTCGGAAACCGTTCATACGTACCCACCAGGGTTTCGTATAAGGACTCAATACCTGGATTGTGGCCGATTAATAGGAGTGTTCCTTTGTCGGAAGGGGTCTTATGAATTACATCAATACAGGTTACAGGAGAGGCAAGATACAGTTGGTTAAAAAATTCAATATCACCGGTGAAATCAAGGGATTCTGCCACAGCCACCGCTGTTTGACGTGCTCGTTCTGCAGTGGAACAGACAATACGGTCAGGAACGCGAGCGTGTTGTTTTATCAGTCCTCCCATCATGGGAGCATCCCGGGTACCGCGGGAATTAAGGGGGCGATCATGGTCTGGAAGGTCAGGCGAGGTCCAACTCGATTTTGCATGACGCATGATTAAAATGGTTTTCATCGATGACACCATCAGTCAAGTAGTGACTATTGTTTGTTTCGTCCGGGTGCACGGTGTGGTTCAAAGGTGCTTGGCTTCAAAGGATTCTCCTGTTTAATCTGTTTGAGTGTATGGAGGTAGAGAAATTCTTGACTGCGGCAGCGATCTTCCTCCGAATCCGGTGATTTCTTGTGATAGGTGTTGTCCCTGTCGAGGTAGTGTCCTTTGACGTTATCCTGGAAGTAGATTTCGAGGATGTTTGTCAGTTGATCTGCGCAGGATCTATTTTCTATGGGCACGAGTAATTCAATTCGGCGATCGAGATTACGGGGCATTCCGTCAGCGCTGGACAGATAAACACGAGGAGATCCACCATGATGGAAATAGATAATGCGGCTATGTTCTAAAAAACGATCGATGACACTGACGACTTCGATGTTTTCGCTTAAACCGGGTACTCCCGCCCTGAGACAACAGATACCACGTATGTTGAGTTTGACGGAGACACCGGCCTGGGAGGCTTCATACAAGGCATCAATGAGGGGCCGGTCGACCAGCGAATTCCATTTTGCCATGATCAGGGCTTCCTGCCCCTGTTGTTTTCGATGAATCTCTGCTTGGATCATTTCGATAAGTTTTTCACGTAATCCGATGGGGGCAACGTGGATTTTGTGAAATCGGTGGGTTTGAGAATCTCCGGTTACGGCATTAAAGAAAACAGCCGCGTCTTGACCGAGTTCATTGTTGCAGGTCATGAAACTGGCATCACTGTATAGGAGAGCGGTGGATTCGTTATAGTTACCTGTCCCGAAGTGAACATAGCGTTGAATCCCTTGAGGTTCTCGACGTACGACCAGGCAGACCTTGGCGTGTGTTTTCAGATCACGAATACCATAGATGACCTGAACCCCTGATTTTTCGAGTTCTTCAGCCTGTTCGATGTTGTGCTGTTCATCAAAACGCGCTTTTAACTCGACAATAACCGTTACGTACTTTCCTCGATGAGCGGCCTTGATCAATGCTTTAATGACCCTGCTGTTTCTGTTTGTACGGTACAGGACTTGTTTAATAGCCAGGACGTCGGGATCCTCTGCCGCTTCTTCAAGCAGGCGAATAACGGGATCAAAGCTGTCGTAGGGGTGGTAAAGAATCAAGTCGGACTGGGCAATAGTTTCAAAAATACTTTGTCCAGAATCGGCCTGTGGTAGCGCCATTGGAGGCCAGGGAGTGTTTTTCAGCTTATCAAATCCGGGTAAATTCGCGATTTGAAAGAAAAGAGACAGATCAAGAGGCCCGGAAACGCGAAAAATGTCAGCATCATCAATGCCCAGTACCTGCTGAAGGAAGCTCAGGCTGGTTGCAGTCATCACTTGATCAAGCTCAAGGCGCACATATTCCCCTTTGCGGCGCGCATCGAGCACGCGAATCATTTGTGTCATGAGATCAGACGCCCGATTTTCGCTGACCGCCAAATCGGCGTTTCTGGTAACGCGAAACGGAACGCATTCAATCACGGTTTCGTTGGGAAAGAAACGTTCTGCAAACAGGGAAACCACATCCTCGGTCAGAATGTATTCGTAACCACCCCCCGAGGGTAATGTGATGACCCGATTCAAAGAACGGCCAAATGGCAGAATCGCAAACCGCGTCGAGGTATGGTCTTGATTTCCCTGGAGTTGCACACAAAGGTTGATGGTGCAATTAGCCAGGTAAGGGAAATCGTCCTTTGAAGTGACGGCGATGGGGGTGAGGATACTGTATAATTCCTGGCTGAAAATCCCTTCCGCAAAGGTCCGTTGTTGTTCCGTTAACGAGTCGGGTGTGATTCGTTGAATCCCATTTGTTTTCAGTTCCGGGCCGAGTTGGTCCAAAAAACAGTCATATTGGCTGGTGACCATTTTCTGTGTTTTTTTTCGGATCTTTCTTAACTGTTTCTCGGGTGATGATGTTTTAGTTGAGTCAACGGTATCGGCTTTTTGTCTTGAAAGAAGTTGCAGTCCACCTACTCGAACCATGAAGAATTCATCAAGATTAGAAGCCGTAATGGCTAGGAATTTAAGTCGTTCCAGAAGGGGATTGGATGGATCCAATGCTTCCCCCAGAACGCGTTGATTGAAATCGAGCCAGCTGAGTTCTCGGTCGTTGTATTTCTTAGTTCTCATGTCCAGGATGTATGACCATCTAAAAGAAGAGAGACGGATGTGTATCTTTACGTGCAATTAAGTTCTGTTCAGGGATGACTGGCGAAGCAGTACCTGCATGCCGAATATTTCATCAAACAACGTACCTGTTTCTTTCAGCGCCAATTGCTCTAGGGACACATCGTCGATACCCGGTATGGAAATGACCAGTTGATGTTCTTCGTAATGGCAATCCAGGTTATTGCAGCGTTGACTGCGTGAGTGGTCCAGTGCATCCGCTATACGCAGGATGGCCGCCATTTTTGCTACGGCGACACGGTTGTTACGATCGAGATTGCCGTATCCTTGATGAGAAGCTTTTGGGGATGCTCGACGATGATAGCGTGCCACAAGTCCTACCAATAAGAGTTCTTTTTCACTTAAACCAAACAATTCACTGTGGTTGATCAGATACATGGAGTGCTTGTGATAGCCATCAGAACTGATGTAAAGTCCAATTTCATGTAAGAGGGCTGCAATATGTAAAATGAGTTCATAACGAGGTTCGAGGTTAAGGGGACTTTTCAACTGGGAAAAGAGTGATTGGCTCAATCGTGCGACATGGGTTGCGTGTGATTCCTGAAAATGAAATTTTCTGCCCAGCTCCAAAGCGGAGTGAATCACTTGGGTATGGAAAGTTTCCGTACCGACGCCCTCAGCGGCCATTTCATGAAGCAGGCCATCTCTTAGATTGACATTACTGACGAGAATAGTCTCTTGCTGCAATGCAGCTGCCAGACGCGTATAGGCAAGCAGGGCAGGTCCCAGGGTTTCTGCATCTGGAAAACTCAAGTGGTACCGGTTCACAAGCGTTTCCACGTTGAGTTCCATGACCTGTTGGCAGAAGCCTTCCAGTTCCGAGACATTCAGATGCCCGAGTTGATGTCTATTCCAGTTTGAAATCAATTGTGTGGCAGCAAAACGAACGTCACCTCCAAGAGCAATCAATTGGCTTGTTTCATTTTCAGGAAGTTCATTGGTTATTTGTTCGACGTACTGGTCGATTTGATTCCTCATGATGCGCTGTAAGGTGGTCTGTGAGGTGTCAACGGACTCTCGATTTTGCTGAACGCGCAGAGATCCCAGTCGATGGGTATGTGCGGAGAGTACCTGGTCCCCTTGAACAAACAAGACTTCGGTACTACCGGAACCGATTTCTGTAATCAGGGTTTTGGCTTCTGAGAGCGTGGGTTCTTTTGTAAGGTAGGGTTGAATTCCCATATAGGTGATCCGATTTACTTCAGCGGCATCAAGCGGCGCAACATGAA
>CAXEIY010000269.1:0-41314 GCA_963996245.1 uncultured Planctomycetia bacterium
GCCACCGCCGCCGCCACCACCGCCACCGGGTGGTTGATTGCCACCGCCGCCTGGGGGTTGATTACCACCACCGCCGCCACCACCGGGGGGTGATCCGGCTGGAGGGGGAAGTTGTCCGCCGCCACCACCGGCACCTGGAGGTGACCCCGCTGGAGGGGGAAGCTGTCCGCCGCCGCCACCGGCACCTGGAGGTGACCCTGCTGGAGGGGGAAGTTGCTGGTTTGTGGAGATTAATAAAGGGGCGTAGAGCGAGGCCTGCAGTGGTTGACTTGCTTGAGTCAGTAAGGCTGCTGTAAAAAAGCCACTTACGTAGTAGGTAAGTTGTTTCATCGTTCCTACTCCCGTTTGAATGGTGTGGTCTTGTGTAATCCGATTTCACAGGCCGGCTAACAGTATATTTATTTTCAATAGTGTGGCTATTAGACGTCAATGAGAAATCAGATTTTGAATTCGAGTTAAGTACAAAAAAGTGAATTTAGATAGACTTAAAGTGTGCCCTTGGTGGATGGAATTCCATCCACACGGGGGTCGATCGCAACAGCATTCCGCAGTGCACGTGCCACCGACTTGAAAACACCTTCAGCAATATGATGTGCATTACGTCCATGATGTAAATTGACATGTAGATTGAAGAGTCCATTTGCCGCTACGGCTTGCCAGAAATCTTCGAGTAACTCGGTATCAAAAGTACCAATCTTCTCTGTTGTAAAAACCACGTTCCAAACGAGATAGGAACGGCCGCTTAAATCAATCGCTGTGGTAACCAGTGTTTCCTCCATGGGCAAAGTCATGGAGCCGTAACGGGAGATGCCCTTTTTGTCTCCCAGTGACTGTTTCAGTACCTGGCCGAAACAGATTCCAATATCTTCAACCGTGTGATGTTGATCGATGTGAAGGTCTCCCTGGGCTTCGATGGTCAAATCAAACAGACCATGTTTTGCAAACAGCGTGAGCATATGGTCGAGAAAACCAATACCACTCTGGATGGAACTTTGGCCGCTGCCATCCAGATCCAGAGAAATCTTGATGTTGGTTTCGGTTGTTTGTCTTTCAACGTGTGACGAACGTGCCATGAATTCCTCGAAAAAGTCAAAGAGTTAACTGATACTACGCAGGGAATCTAGCAATTGTTCAATCTCTTCATCAGTACCTACACTGATTCGGAGTCCATCTCCCCAATCCTTGTATTGTAGGTATCGGACAAGTATCTTGTTTGACCGCAGTTGTTCGTATATTTGTTTTGTGGGTTTTCCGTCGAGGGTACACCAAATGAAATTTGCCTGTGAAAATGGTATCTGAAATCCAAGTTTACGGACTTCCGTAATCAGGTGTTCTCGTGTTTGACATATTTTTTTCACGTTATCGACCATCCACTGCTGATCTTCAAACGCTGCGCTAGCTCCGACAATACTCAGAATGTCGCAATTGTAGGAATCCTTGACTTTTTGCATGCCCTGAATGACCTCAGGTTGTGCGACAGCATAACCGAATCGAAGTCCCGCAAGAGAGTAAGACTTGCTCAATGTCCGGGTGACTATAAGGTTGGGGTGCTTGTGGACGAGATCCATACAATTCGTATTTGCGAAATCTACATATGCTTCATCGATTACCACTGGGACTGATAATTGTTTGATAATCTGACTGATCACAGTCTTTGGATAGAGAATGCCGGAAGGGGAGTTTGGATTGGCGAAAAAAACAAGGCCCAGTTCAGAAGAGTATTTTAGGAAGCGTTCATTCAAAGACCAGTCCTTAAGAAAAGGGATAGCTTCCTGTTTTGCATTTTGAATTTTTGCCAGGGTTTCATAAAGGATATAACCTGGGTACGGAAACCGAATAGTTTTTCCGGCGTCAGCAAAGCTTCGGGTAATGATTGTCAGAAGGTCATCACAACCGTTTCCGGTCATAATCCATTCCGGTGACAAATTCAGGATGGATGCTGCTTGGTTACGAAAGCGGTCTGCAAGTGGCTCCGGGTAGCGACCGATCTGATCCTGTGTGGTTTGCTGGATGGCTTCCAATACACGGGGTGAGGGAGGGTACGGATTTTCATTGGTGTTAAGTTTGATGTAACCTCCTTCGGAAGGTTGTTCACCCGGTGTGTAACCTTGAAGTTGCTGGAGGTGGGGTAAAAAATAATCACTCATTTTTGTGGGCCTGATAAGAATGGGCCATTTCAAATACGGAAAGTCGAGGCTTGCAGACACCTGGACATGGGCGGTATGTGTATGAGAGGGTTCTTATTCTTTCGGTGGATGTTCCTTGCAGAGTCTTTTGTCGACACTGGCACTATGGGCGGTAAGTCCTTCCTTGTGTGCCATAGTGCGAACATCATCAGCAACCTGTTGAACCCCGTCCAGTGAAAATTGAATGATGCTGCTTCTTCGCAAAAATTCATTGGCCGATAATCCACAGGCAAAGCGGGCGGTCCCACTGGTGGGTAATACGTGTGAAGGCCCAGCTACATAATCACCCAGTGCTACCGGACTTTCATGGCCTAGAAAAATGGCACCTGCATGATCAATCTGGTCCAGAATTCGGTCAGGGTTTTCGGTTGCAATTTCGAGATGTTCTGGGGCAAAATTATTTGCCAGAGCGATGGCTTCATCTTGACTGTCAACAAGAATCAGAGCGCCGAACTGCTGGAGACTGCGATGAGCCAATGCTCCACGGGACAGATTAGTGAGCTGTGTTTGAATCGATTGGTCTACAGCTTCAATTAACTTGGAATCCCAACTGATAAGCACAGCGACACCCGGGTCATGTTCTGCCTGGGCAATAAGGTCAGCAGCGATCCACTCAGGATTTGCGGAGTGGTCTCCTAAGATGACCACTTCACTGGGACCGGCGAGCAAATCGATGTCCACGTTGCCAAATACATGTTTTTTTGCAAGTTGAACAAATAAGTTTCCAGGTCCTACAATTTTGTCTACACGGGGAACACCTTCGATTCCATAAGCGAGTGCTGCTACGGCTTGTGCTCCTCCCATTCGATAGACTTCCGTAACTCCCAATTCATGGCACACACTGAGCAGGTCATCGTTATAGGCACCGAATTCAGTAGGGGGTGCCACGACAGCCAGTTCACGCACTCCTGCAGCCAGGGCTGGTACCACCGTCATCAGCACCGTTGAAGGATAAGCGGCTGCTCCACCCGGTATGCAAATTCCCACACGTTTGAGAGGGCGGTACCGCTGCTTCAGCTCGCATTGATTTTCCAGGGTTAGAGAGGTGTCCTGGTGCAGAATCTCCTTTTGGAAAGTATGAATTCGATTTTGGATTCTTCGGACGGTTTCAAGGAAAGACGTACTGACACGGTGGTGAGCAGATGCGAGTTCTTCGGGAGACACTCTCAGTGAGTCCGGTGTTAGTTTTTTTCGGTCCAGCAGTTCGGTATATTTTAGAACGGCGGAACAACCCTTTGTTTGCACTTCCCGGCAAATGATTTCTACGATTTCAATAGGACTCAGAGGAGAGCCGAAAACTTCTATGGTCAACTCGCGTCCAGAATCGCTGACGACGTCTCCTCGCAGGCTGACCAGTTCCCGGAGCTCTTCAAGGCGTTGATGGGCTTCATGTTGTCGATAAGTCAGGCTTTGTCGAGTCATGAAAATTCCGTACGTGAGGGGAGAAACATTAGGGGTATGAGATTACTTGTATAAATTGCGTCCTGAGTATTCAACCTATTCTATCGGTTACCAATACGACAACCGTAATTCCTTTTTTCCGCTTTGTTAGAACGTCTTGTTTTCAGGGTCATGTCGTGGTAGAAGGTGAATAGTCAGTTGAAAATGTCCCATCGTTTGTTAAGGCACAGACCATGTCTAATTCAGAATTCGTCGATTTACGGAGTGACACAGTTACTCAGCCAAGCCCTGAGATGCGACGGTTTATCGCTGAAACCGAAGTGGGTGATGATGTTTACGGCGAAGATCCTACCGTATTACAGCTGGAAGCGAAGTTTGCAGCGATGCTTGGTAAAGAGGCGGCTGTATATGTTCCGTCAGGAACCATGTCTAATCAAGCCGCTGTACGTGCGCATTGTTCACCTGGTGATGAATTGATTTGTGAGTCCAATTGCCATATTTACAACTGGGAACAAGGCGGCCCGGCTGTACTCAGCGGAGTTACTTGCCGTACGATACCCGGTCAAAATGGTGTGTTCGATGTTGAAGATCTTGAAGGATTGGTGCGCCCAGATAATGAACACTTGGTACGGACCAGACTAGTTTGTCTGGAAAATACACACAACCGTGGAGGGGGACGCATCTTTCCATTGGAGAACATTCAGCGGATTTGTGATTGGGCGCATGATCAGGGCCTTGTTACGCATCTTGATGGAGCGAGATTATTTAATGCCGTTGTCGCGTCTGGTTCGTCTGCTGATGAAATCGCCCAATATTTTGATACGGTTTCCGTATGCTTCTCGAAGGGATTAGGTGCACCGGTTGGTAGTGCATTAGCCGGCAGTGCTGAAGTTATTCAAAAGGCCAGGCGTAACAGAAAACTCTTTGGAGGTGCCATGCGACAAGCCGGGATAATTGCTGCTGGTGCGCTGTTCGCGTTGGAAAACAATGTTGACCGGTTGGCGGAAGATCATGCCAATGCGAAGATCCTGGTTGAAACTATCCAGGAAATTGATGGGTTGCAGTTAGATCCCCCCGAAGTACAAACGAACCTGGTCTGGTTTCGAGTGGACCCGGATCTGGCTAGTGGAACCCAGATATCCTCGCGTTTGAGAGAACACGGAGTGTTGATCAATTGTAGTGGTGGACCCTGGATGCGGGCCTGTACCCATCTGGATGTTAGCCGTGATCAGGTGCAACATGCCGCATCCATTTTGCGAGAGGTCTGTTCCCAACCAGTTGAATCTGGTGCAGGCAAAGCGAGTGGTCCGTATTAGGGCTGGGCGTGATGTGCGGTTCTAATCAGACGGACACAGACACGTTCTGCCTGTGGTGGACTCCGTTACCGTAACCGGTATCTTGAAAAGATTGTAAGATGGCGATGCGGGCTCATTCGTTGCACTCCTGGGACTTGTGTCCGAAAAGGGCCATTGAAATTCAACGGTTGATGGCCCTGCGTGTTACTCAAGGTCCGGCTATGCGCAGGTTTTCACTTGTTGCTGCGGCAGATGTTTCCTATGAACGCAGCAATCGCAAGATGTATGGGGTGGTCGTGGTGTGCAAGTATCCCCACTGTCAGATTGTCGAGCATACAACCGCAATCGAAGAGGAAAGGTTTCCCTATGTACCCGGATTGTTATCGTTTCGCGAGAGTCCTGTTTTACTAAAGGCCTTCGAAGGTCTGGACAGGGTTCCGGACGTAATACTTTTTGATGGCCAGGGGATAGCTCACCCTCGCCGGCTTGGGATTGCTTCGCATGTTGGTCTGGTACTGGGTTGTCCGACAATTGGATGTGCAAAGAGCCGTTTGGTAGGGCAGTATCGTGAACCGGGAAAGACGAAAAACTGTCAGACTCGATTACAGGATGGTAGCGAAACAATAGGAAAAGTGTTGCGGACTCGTAACGGAAAGAAACCGATTTTTGTCTCTATAGGGCATGGAATTGATCTCGAAAGTGCCGTTAGGGTTACTCGGAAATGCGTTACGCGGTACCGACTTCCAGATCCGATTCGAATGGCACACCAATTAGCTAACCGACTGAGGAAAGAAGATCAGACAACCTCGTGACCAGAGTTGAGCTTTTGTCACCTTGGTAGAAATGGCTGGAATCAACTTAAGAGTTCTGGTCGGATTTTTCCGTCTCCAGCTATCCTGATAGGACGATTCACCTGGTCATGGATGATGGTGTCAGGATCTATACCGAGTAGATGGTAAGAAGTTGCAAGGAGATCTTTGGGAGATACGGGCGTTTGGGCAACATCGCCTCCGATAGGATCACTCTGCCCGACAACATTGCCACGTTTCACGCCTCCGCCAGCAAGTGTGGCCGAGTATGCTCTTGACCAATGATGACGTCCTGCGCCCTTGGGTTTGGAATCAATTTTAGGAGTTCGCCCATGCTCGCTTACACAAAGGACCAGTGTTTCATCCAGTAAACCTCGTTGGTCAAGATCTCGAATCAATGCCGAGTAGGCCTGGTCAAAAACAGGAAGTAGATACTCTTTCAGACGAGGGAAATGATTGGCATGGGTGTCCCAGACACTTCCGCCGAATGGTCCGAAAGGATCCCAGAAAACAGATACAAACTTGGCACCAGATTCTACCAGACGGCGTGCAGCCAATGAACTTTGTCCAAACAAATTCATACCATAACGATCGCGAGATCCTTCCGATTCTCGATGAATGTCCAAGGCTTCTCGCATCTTGTTTGAAGTGACCAGAGAATAGGCTGTATTTTGGTGATGGTCAAAACTTTGCACATTGCGGTATTGTTCCATCCATCGTCGCGTCTGGTCAAATTGATGGAGGAGTGTACGACGAACATCAAAACGGCTTTTAGTCACACCACCTGGTAATCCAGTTGCGGGTAATTTAAATCGTCCATCTGAGGTGGTCGATGCAAACGGGTCAAGAACATCATCGGTTTGTTCATCAAGTAGCTTGGGGACAACACGTTTTCCAGTGCCTGTGAAATCGGTCCATAGAGGATCGTAACCGTTACCTAGAAAGGCCGGATATGGACCTGCCAATGCACCGAGTGTTGATTTGGATCCGAACAGCCAGGGTAAGCCGATATTTCTGGGTAATGAAGGATGAGCACGGCCACTTCTGTGCGCTTCGATATAATCTACGACAGAACCTATGAAAGGGTAGTGGTCCGGGTGACGCGGGATCGCCTCGATGGTTGGGGTGTAAGTAGGCATGCCGGTTAGAGCGTAGGCTACCCCGTGCAAGGCATAGGGGTGTGTCATGGACCGAACCAGTGTAATACGGTCCATGATCTCTGCGGTCTGTGGAAGCCCTTCGCCGATTTGTAATCCGGGAAGCTGGGTGGAAATAGCGTTCATCTCACCGCGAATATCTTCTGGAGCATCTGGCTTGGGATCAAAGGTCTCGTGCTGTGGTGGCGAACCGAAAAGGAAAAGTAGAATACAGGACTTGCTGCGTCCAAAGGAAGAAGAATGAGATTTTTTTTCAGCGCTGAGAGCCTGGCTTCGAAACAGGTCCTCTACGGTGAGTCCTAGAGTTGCGAGGCCACCAATATGTAACAGGTCGCGACGTGAGAAACCGTCACAAAGCTGTTTGTTGGATCCCATGAGATGAATCATCAGGTTATTATCCGTGAGATGAGTGACCGAGTTTCCATTGTCAGGTTCACAAAAAAATCATTCCGGGCCAGCCCGTAATCCTTGGGGTATCATAACAGAGCCATCGCGTTACACGTACCACCTGTTCCAGCTATAAGTATTGTACGGCGCACCTAACGTGAGCATGGCTATTATTCATTTATTTTTACGGTAACGATGATTATTGTCTCATGAATGGTTTGGGAAACGCAACACAGTTTGTAATGCTTTTCTATTTTGATAGGTGATTCAGTAATAGAGATTGAAGTTATGAAACAATTGATTCTGAAATCGGCGGTTGTCTTCCATGCGATTCTGATGTCTGTCGGTATTGCGTATGCGCAGCAGAATACAAAAGATCCCTTGAATGTGATTGTATTTATGGTGGATGATCTGGGGTGGCGGGATTTGGGATGTATGGGGAGTACCTATTACGAAACCCCCATGATTGATCAGTTTTCCAGAGAAAGTGTGACGTTTACAAATGCGTATTCGAATGCACCGAATTGTGCTCCAAGTCGAGCATGCTTCCTAACAGGACTCTATTCTCCACGGCATGGAATATACACAGTTGGCAGTTCCGCCAGAGGACCTGCACGTCACAGGAAACTGGTTCCGACCAAGAATACAACACGGCTTTCACGTCGTTTTTTATCGATGGCCGATCTGATGAAGGCTAATGGATATACCACTGCAACGGTGGGAAAATGGCATTTAGGTAGAGATCCTGGATTGCACGGGTTTGATGTTAATGTTGGCGGAAATCATACAGGATCTCCACGAGGAGGTTATTTCAGCCCGTACCGTAATCCGGAATTAACCGATGGAGTTGGCAATGAATATCTCACGGATCGGTTGACGAAAGAAGCGGTAACATTCATCGAATCCCACAGATCGTCCCCTTTTTTTCTGCTTCTTTCACATTATGCGGTTCACACACCCATTCAGGGTAAGGCGGATATGATAGCGAGATATCGCAACAAAACTGCATCTGCGGGTCACGGTGATCCTCGATATGCGGCGATGATTGAAAGTGTAGATCAGAGTTTTGGGGAGCTTGTCAAAACGCTAACAACCCTTCAGTTACTTGAAAAGACGGTCTTGATTTTCTTTTCCGATAACGGTGGTTATGGCCCGGTAACATCGATGCGTCCCTTAAGAGGGTCCAAAGGCATGTTATATGAAGGTGGAATCCGTGTGCCCTTGATCGTTCATTGGCCGGGCAACGGGAAGAGAGGAAAGACCTGTGATACCCCGGTGATAGGAATGGATATGATGCCTACGTTGGTAGAGATCCTTGGTCTCAAGGTTCCTGAAACATGCGATTTCGATGGCGAAAGTTTGGCTCCCCTGTTGTCTGGAACAGGACCGTTGGAACGGCAGGCACTCTATTGGCATTTTCCCGCTTATCTTGAGCGATATCGTGGAATGGAGACGTACTGGAGGACAACCCCCGCTGGTGCCATTCGTTCAGGGGACTATAAGTTGATTGAGTTTTTTGAAGAGGGTGACCTGGAATTGTACGATCTTGCCGGTGATCCAGGAGAAACGCGAAATCTGGCAACTGTTTTGCCTGATGAGGTAAAACGGTTGCATCAACAACTTCGAATATGGAGGGACCAAGTGGATGCTCCGGTACCTTGTGAAAAAAATCCGAAGTACCAAGCAGACTCGGGCCCATGATTCGAGGATCTGTCTGTTCTAATCAACTCAACAGGATCCTTCCAAGTATTACAAAGTATCGTGTAATATCTTCTTGATCGTTTTCAGATGGCTGGAAGCTGTTTGGGTGGTCAATTCTATTGTGTGCCAACTTGGGAAAGATGATCGATACCAGTTGTGATCTGCCTGGAATGCAAGCTTCCTGATGCTTAACCAGGTTGAGGCACCCGAGATGAATAAATCGCTCAGTCAGTTTTTCTTTTTGGACGGGACGTGCGTTTTCGAGAACTCATAAAGGAATTGGTCGTTGGTGTTGTGGAAGTGCGGACGGGCCCGCGTTGGATACGATGAAAGGCTGATTTCGCGAGCTCTGCGCTGTATTCTATCCCGATCGATTTGCGATTCAGGCCTCTTGCCACAGTGCTAGTTGTGCCGCTTCCCAGAAAAGGATCGAGTACCATGTCACCTTCACGAGAGCAGCTGAGAAGAATACGTTGCAAGTACATTTCCGGAATCTGATTCTGGTGATTGTGCCAGCGTTCTTTGTTGTTTCCTTGTATCCGTCCCCAATACTGGCCGTACCAGACATCGAGAGGGACACGCATTCCGGGACGTTGTGTTTTCTTTGTGCGCGGGTCATCATAGACCGCGGCCCGATCTGAATATTCCAGAATGGAATCTGGATTCCACGTGCGATTTTTGCGATTTTTGGAGAAGTACAGGACATGTGATTTTGAAACAATAAAGTTGGAGTCTCGATGTTGTCCAAAACGAAAATGCCAGATGCACCAGTTGATCATTTCCAGTCCATGGCCTTTCAGGTGCATGACCACTTCCGCCACGGTGTCATCGGGAATGTTAATCCAAATGGATCCGTGAGGTGCCAGAACGCTGAGACAGGAGTCGATCCAGGAATAGGTGAAAGAGAGATACTCTTTCCGGGGCATACCATCTTTCCACTGATCATACGGAACATCCCAATTAAAGGGAGGGTCTGCAAAGACCAGGTCGATGCTTTCACTCGTAATGTTTTTCAGGATGTCTCGGCAATCTCCGACGTATACCTCTGTCGAAGGGTTTTCGAGTTGGAATGCTGGTTGCGTCATATGTTTGGAAGCTTTCATGAAGATTTCGCGAATACCAGGTTCCGATGTGATGGCATGTGATTTCAGTCTGCAGAATGGCTACTCGGGGTTTGGATGACATTCAGTGATTTCGTGATCAGGAAAATAGCTTTCATCAATAGGATAGTTGGCAAATTGGATGGTGTAGTGTTGTTCGAACCATGTCTGAATATCAGGGATTACACCCGGGTCGTAGGAAGGGGTTACATGGAGTGTTTTTCCAAAATAGTTGCCCCGCAAGTCGCCGTCTTCTGAAACAACAATGCCGGATTTTATGACATATCGGGGGAAACGGAACATGACTTCCTTATCCTTGTTGGGATTGTAAACAGTCAAATCAGCATCGGCGCCGGGACCTAGATGCCCTTTGTGCGTCAATCCGAGCATGCGTGCCGGTGCGGCACGGGTAATGATAGCAATCTCATTCAAGGTGTATTCCCGGTCGATGTCTTTCAGGACGCTTTTTTTGAGAACTTTCGGATGAACTGTTTTAAGAATATCCTGACGGTACGTTCGGTCCATGAGAAAACGAATGATTTGTGGGTAGGCCAGAAAAGAGCCTCCGTTAGGATGGTCGGTGCTCATGGCGATTTGCCATGGATTCTTAACTAACAGATACCATTCCAGTCCAATCGCCCATTGCATGGCGTGCACGTAGCTTTTGTTTTTGTAGCGAATGGGAACAATTCCACACCCTGTTTCCATCTCGGTATCACCACTGAACCATTTACGTCCTGTGACCTGATGCAAATAATAACCGAGAGGACCATCACCGGTCATTGAAGTGGTTTCACCAAACAATACTTGGCCTACATCGAGTGAAATGTTTGGATGCTGATTAACATAATCTGCCAGTTCCGGAACACGACTGCCAAAACTGTCTTCCTCTTCCGATCCACCTCCATAGCTGTGAAACTGGATGTGTGCGAAGTGTCCACGGTGTCCCTCAAGAGCTTTCATTGTTTCGAGTGTCGTTGTCCAGTTCCCAGGGAGTCCAAGGTTGTTGGCGTGAATATGTACGGGATGAGGCAGGCCAATGGCATCTCCGGTTTCGGCCAGAGATCGTATGATATTACGTGGCGTCACTTCAAAGTGATCTACTTTTTCATCAATAGAATAAAGATTGCCTTTCCCGCCTTTCCATTCTTCAACGCCGCCTGGATTGACGATCTTTATGGCATATCCACCCGTAGCATTCAAAAGCCACGAAACATAACCTTTGAGAAGTTTTGGTTCCTGAGCATGTATCTGGTTTAACACGTAGTGGTTATTGCCCATTAACACAAAAAACCCTTTATCGATTAAAGGTGTGTCTGAGAATTCTTCATGGGCATGTCTTGCGGCAAGTGGAGGGACGGCCGCGTCAAAAGCTGTTGTGTATCCAAGTCCGGCGTATAGATATCCCGTGGCGAAAGTACTGGGTACCGAACCAATGGTTCCCGATCGATTGTGTTCTGTTCGAGGAACAACCTGATTTCGTTTTTCTTCGGGGCGGAGTTTGCGGGCGGTGTTTACTTTCGGGCCTGCGATGTGGCAGTGAATATCAACACCACCAGGCATGATCACCATTCCCGAGGCATCGATAACTCGTCCGGGACGCAGTTCAGGATCGGATGGAGGAGGAATAATTTTTCCATCGGAGATCCATATGTCAGTAATCTGGCCGTTGATTTCATTGGCAGGGTCGTAGACCGTACCACCGGTAATGTGGATCAAGTTCATTGAATTTGTATTGAAAAGAGATGTAGTAAAGGCTCGTTGCCGTGCGATGTAAACAATAGAATAAGATTATAGTAATGAGAGGACGATAGTTTCCGATGTCAAAATGAGGAGATCTCTTTCTAAGTTTCGGTAAAAACGGCGTCTGGCGGTAGGGTCGTCATCAGTTTCAGCTTTATTTTGAGGAAATATCGTTTTGTGAATGCGTCTAATAAAGAATTATCACCGCAAGCGATCACACTCGGAAGATTAATTCCTGCGATCTTTCTTTCTTCCGTTGGTGCCGTACTGTTCAGTCTGGCTATTTTTCGATTGCTCAGCTTCTTCATCATGCCGTCGATGTTTTTTGCATTATTACTGATCGGTTTTCCGATTGGTGCTGCTATCGCTTCAAGACAACAACGGTCCGATGCGCGGCGTTTTCGGCGAGTATTGGGGTTTCTGGCAGCGATTATGATTGCCAGTGTCGGTATTACGCTCATGGCTCGGCATGTTGATCATATGCGTGCGAGTCTGCTTTTCGGAGTTAATCCGGAACAGCTCCTCAAGCAGGTTATGACGTTTGCACTGTTTTATCTGCCCTTTTTTGTTGCTTATGGTGCAGCTGAATACGTGGGTTATCTTGCTGGCACTTCAGCTTTTGGGGAAAGGATGCGTCCGGTTTACGGCATGTTCTTGTTTGGTGGTGCCATGGCCTTTGCACTCGCAGCCGGACTGCAACAATCACTGGGGGTACCACGACTATTGATTCTGGCTGTTGCTGCGGTCTCAATCAGCCGGTTGCTTTTGGCGACAGAAGGCTTTGGTCGTGCCTTGATAGAACCCGTCATCCTGATTCTGCTTATCTGTTGGCCAGGTTTTGACTCCTTTTTCATGAATGCATTCAAGTCACCTGCTACCGTACCAGACTCAGTGGCCGGGGTGTTAGAAGACAATCGAGATGCCACGGTGGTTTCAAAGTGGGGTAAATATGCTTATGTGGATATTGTCAGATTGCCTCAGGAGGACGGGTCTGTCACTTCCGCTGGATATTACAATGACATTGCAATGTGGCTCTATCAAGGTGGAGGGCAAATTCCGGAAGGATTTCGCTTGGAACCCCGTGATCGGGTACCTGAGTTATTCCTGCCGGAAAAAGGCCGAGTTGCCGTTTTGGGATCCGGCGGCGGACGCGAGGTTCAGATGGCTCGCCGTGCAGGGGCAGAATACGTGCTGGCTCTTGAAATTGAGCCGAGGGTTGTCAATCTCATAAAAACCGATCTACAAGATCAGTTTGATCACGTATATTCCCAGCAACAGGTGGATGTTCGGGCAGAAGAAGCACGTAGCTATTTTGAAAATACCAAGGATCAGTTTGATTTGATCATGATGATCAGCGTCGGGGGATACCCGCAGTTGATGCTTGAGCCAGGTAACATGATACGTACGCGAACTGCGTTTCAGCTTTTTGTCGACCATCTTTCTGAGCAAGGCCTTTTAGCTATCGGTTATAGCGCACAACTCGATAAAGATGGGGTTTTGTTACGCCAGTATTTTCATACACTGATCGGTCTAGGAATGGACGTATATGCCTACTCCCGTCCTGACCAGGAAAGTTTCCTTCTTCTGGCGTTTCGTCCGGATGCTAGTCAAGACCAGAAAGATCAATGGGCGCAGGCCCGATCACGTCTGGAAGAATCCGCAGTACAACGCACAGAAGACGAACTCAAATTGGCCGATTTTCAGCCCATTACCGATGATCGTCCCTACCTGGGTGGCAACATAAGTAAGATCCTCAGTTCTGAACAAATACGGTTCATGTTTCTGATTCTGTCAATGGTGGTCGGAATTTGCGGTGTTATTGCAATGTTAGTGATGCACCATCGCATGAGGTCAAGTCCATGTCCAACGAATCCATTTGGATTTCTACTGGTTGGATTACTAATAGGTGCGAATTTTATGTTGTTGGAGCATTTCTGTGTGACTCAACTGTTCCAGAACCTTTATGCGTACTATGACTCGCTGCTTATAGGAATGGTTGCCTTTTTGACCCTCACCGGTCTGGGGAGTTTTCTTTTCCCGCGTTCCTGGTTGATTCCACTAATAGGCGTATCGCTGCTGCTGAGCGCAGGATGGTTTTACGAACCTGCTTCAGGAATGCGTGCACTGTTACTATTGATTCCGCTTGCGATGGTTGCGGGCACCTTCTTTCCCGTTGTTTTTGACCAGGTACCCAGCGGTCGGCTGGAGTTATTTGTTATGGACGCACTCGGTGCAGCCATGGGAGCACTGTTGTCCTTCTTCATCCCCATGCTTTATGGCTTTCGTGTTTTTGGAATCATCGTGTTTGTTGTGTTACTGCTGACTATGGGGGGGATGTTCTGGTTTTTATTGAGGACCCGTAAAGGATAGCGTCATTTTTCAGGATCCTTTGACTCGTAACCCGTTTGAAAATAGCAGGAATCGTGTCCAGAGGTTCACGTCGGCACATCAAGTACGCTTAAACTGTTTTTCCAAATGGTCTTTGGTGAAGACAAGAGAGGTCGGGCGGCCATGAGGGCAGTGATGCGCGTCATCAACCAGGTGTCGTCGATTGATGAGTGCGTCGACTTCTTCTTCAGACAGATGCTGTCCTGCTTTGATTGCTGCCTTACATGAAATCGAATGAAGAAGGGAATCAATGAGATCACGTGATTCCAGTGCCCGATTTTTCTGTTCCAGTTGATCAATCAAATCACGCAGCAACAGTTGGGGGGAAAGATTCTCTAGCATGGTAGGAAAAGTTTTAACCAGAACACTGGATCCACCAAATGGCTCGATCTCAATGCCCAGAGGAGCCAGTGAGTCTTTATTTTCGAGAACGATAGATGCTTCGGAGGGTGTAAGGTCTATGACTTCAGGAATTAGCAGGCGTTGTGTTTCCATGGATTCTTGCAGTACTCGTTCACGTAGCTCTTCATAAAGAATGCGTTCGTGTAGTGCGTGCTGGTCAAAGACGGTCATTCCGTCAGGCGTTTCTGCCACGAGATAAGCGTTGTGCAGCTGAATGGCATTGTGTTTGGGAGTGAAAGTGTTTTGGGGATGAGGGCCAGATGCCCCTTCAGACGCATCGATTCGAAAGGGATCCGAATCGGATGAGTGAGGAGCAGTCGTCGTTTCCGAGGATGGATGTTCCGTTGGTAAAGTAGCTTTCTGATTTGGATCGGTGGGACCGCCGTGTGAAGTGTACTGCTTGGAAAAAGGTTCCTGGGAACCTGATGTTGCGGGGAGGGCAGGCCTGGAAGGAAGCGACTCTTTCTTTCTATATGGAGGGACGGTTGATGTGGGTCTCTGGTCTTTTTCAGTTTCCAATGTTGCCGTTAAATCATTGTCAAGAAAATGATGTCGCAAAGTGGATACGACTTGATTATAGATACGTGACGATTCTTGAAATCTTACCTCAAGTTTAGTGGGATGAACGTTGACATCCACCAGTTCAGGTGGCATTTCCATTTGAAGAAATGCAATCGGGAATCGACCCGTCATTAACAATCCACGGTAAGCCTCGTTCAACGCATGTGAGAGTGAACGATCTTTAATAAAACGACCGTTAAGAAAGAGATGTTGCCAGCGTGTATTAGGTCTGGATTGTGAGGGATCGGCTACATATCCCCAAAGTCGGGTAGTTTCGTCCTTGGATTCAATCGGCATCAAGTGATCGATTAATTCCCTTCCAAAAAACAATTCAAGTCGTTCCAGCCAATGATCGGTATTGGGAAGGTCGTGAACGACACGATTATTGTGTTCGAGTGTTAAGTGTACGTGTGGATTAGCTAGCGCGATACGCAGAAAGGATTCGGTGATATGATTCATTTCCGTTTGTGTCGTACGCAAAAATTTACGCCGAGCCGGAGTGTTAAAAAAGAGGTTGTTTACTTCAATAATGGTTCCAGGGGAAGTTCCACAAGCTTGTACTGGTCGTACTTCCCCACCGTGAGCGTCAATTTCTGCTCCGGCATCAAAGGACTCCTGTCGGGAGCGCAGACGTAACTGACTGATTGCTCCAATGGAAGCAAGTGCTTCTCCACGGAATCCCATGGTGTGTATTTGAAAAAGATCTTCCGCATTTCGAAGCTTACTGGTGGCATGACTAGTGACGGCAAGAATCAGATCTTCCGGAGAGATCCCCGAACCATTGTCACTCACTCGAATTAACTGACGGCCGCCATCAACGATCTTCACGCTTATTTGAGTTGCTTTGGCGTCGATTGAGTTTTCAAGTAGTTCTTTAACTACACTGGCCGGCCGCTCAATGACTTCTCCGGCCGCGATCTGGTTTACTAACGTGACGGGAAGTGGGTAAATCCTGGACATGGCAGGGCGGTACTCCTTACCGCAAGCGCGAATAGCTATGCGTTTAGTTAATCTGGTATTGCTTGATCTTTCGGTACAGAGTTCGTTCACCTATTCCCAGCAGGTGAGAGGCCTCTTCACGATTGCCTTTGGTCAGTTGCAGCGCTTCAGCAATAAAATACTTTTCGACCTCGTCCAGAGATTTTCCAACCAACGCCGAGGGGGTGGCGGAAGATGGAAGTTCTTCCAGTTTAACTCCCAGTTCCTCTGGATTCGGTAAGTCATTGTGGTCGAGTATGGTGTCGGTGTCTATGACGACCATACTTTCGATGATGTTTTTGAGTTGGCGTACGTTTCCAGGCCAGTCGGCGGACATCAGGAGTTTTCGCATTTCCGAGTCGAGCGATTCAATTTGTTTATTGTGTAGCTGGCTGAACTCACGAATGAAATGGTCGCATAGGAGGGGAATGTCCATGCGCCGTTCACGCAACGGTGGAATATTAATGGTCATCACTTTAAGTCGGTAGTATAGATCCTTTCGGAAGGAGCCACTGGCAACCGCCTCTTCCAGATCTGCATTCGTGGCAGAGATCAATCGTACGTTAACTTTTACAGGTTCATTAGATCCCACACGCATGATTTCCCGCGATTCGATGACTCGCAGTAATTTGATCTGAGTAGGCATAGGCATGTCACCTACTTCGTCGAGAAAAAGTGTGCCGCCATTGGCATACTCAAAACGTCCTTTTCGTTCTGAAACAGCGCCCGTAAACGCACCTTTGGTATGACCGAACAGTTCACTTTCTAGAATACTTTCGGAAAGGGCAGCACAATTCAGCGCAACAAACGGCTTGTTTTTACGATCACTATTGTTATGTATAGCCTGAGCTACCAGTTCCTTTCCGGTTCCACTTTCCCCTTGGATGAGCACCGTGGCGCTGGTGGGAGCAATCTGACGCAAAGTGCTGATAAGGCGATCCATTTGTGGACTGGATCCGACCACCCCTTTAAAACCGAACTTTTCATCCAACCGGCGTTTCAATTCAAGATTGGAACGCGTCAGTTGAAGGCTTCTGCTGGCTTTTTGAACAACCGTTCGTAACTCTGCTAGATCGAGAGGTTTAGTAAGGTAGGTCAAAGCACCCTGTTGCATTGCTGTAACCGCGGAGTCAATACTTCCATGCCCTGTAATCAGGATTACTTCAGTTTCAGGTTGTTGTTGTTTGGATCTTCGCAGGATCTCAAAACCGTCGATCTCGTTCATAACCAGATCGGTGAGAACAATATCGAAGTCTTGCTCGTCGATCAATTGAGCTCCCTCGACACCACTTGTGGCAATGGTGCATTCACACTGTACACGTAACAGACTTTCAGCAACGGCCTGAGCATGTGGCTGATCGTCATCAACGACTAAAACGCGAAGTGGTTCCACTTCCGCAGGAAGGCCTTCATCAAGATTTATATTTCCCATAGTCATAGTCTACTTAATCACCACGGTGTTTCCTAGCGTCGCTAGATTTGTCCGAACTGCGTTGCTTTGGATGAGTTCTTTCCGGGGGTTGTGAAAAATGACAGTAAAAAAAGACCTTAATGAAGGGTTTGTGAAAATAGACAAGAACCGTTACCGGCAAAAGTAATCTAAGCGAATTTGTCGGTGTTTTTTGAACACTATTCTTCTGATAACCGTACTGGAGTCGTGACGGATATACCAATTGGAGTGAAAAGATGGATCACGGAAGAGGAGAATAATCATGCAAAGCAGGATAAGATACATCGGTCCTGAAATAGGTAATAACGGGATTAAAATACCGGTGAGTAAGGAGTTGTCCTGGTATGCGAACGTGGAAGTTTTTAACGGTTACTATTGGGAATCTGTTGGAAAATGGACGGGAATGTCTCCAACAAGTATTGTCGAAAATATAGAGAGCGAATTGGGAGAACTGCCGGATTTTATATGCGAAATTCCAGAATTGGATCAATGGAAAGTGGAACCCACTTTTTGTGTTCAAATCAGTCATTTAAGGATATCAGGAGATAGTTGCTATCGCGGATTGTACGCTTCACAAGTTGCGGAAATAATGCCCTGGGTATCGGGGGACTTGCTTCAGGAAATGGGGGCACAGGATACCCTCAGTATCCGGTATAGCAGTGAAGCAGAGCAAATGCAGTTTGAACTGAGGCGTGAGTGGGATACATCCGGTATTTCTGGCTCTCGACATCCTTTGGACGCTGCCCTTGTCAGTTGAATACTTCTGGTCACAAACCGGTGATCCTGATTGCTGGATGGGTAACGGTGCCAGCCTGGTATCGCTGACGTTCTGATAAGGTGACGGACACGGGAGTGAGAGGATCATATCGTTGATGAGCCTGATCCGTATTATTTTGCCGTGTAAGCAGCCCCTGAAAAAAATGGGTTGTCCAGTGCTTGAGTGTTTTAGAAGAAGGGCTCAGGGTTAATTTGTGTGTTCGGTGTCGGAAAGAAACGGCCAATCGCACGATTTTTGTCTAAGAAACCTAGATTTTATAGGTAAAGAATCTAGAATTCGAGACAGTATCTACTGCTGGCATCAAGACTGACTTTCAAGAACCGGTCGTTTCAGTGGGTGTTACCATTACAGAGGTGCCCGGTCTTTCACAGACGCCACTGTTCCCACCGGGATCTCTGTCGTACAGTAGGAACAACATAGCCGAAGTGGCGGAATTGGCAGACGCGCCGGACTCAAAATCCGGTCCGGATTACCCCGGGTGTGGGTTCGAGTCCCACCTTCGGCATTGTTACTTGACCAGGACTACAATTCCTTCAATACTGCACCCAAAGACCCGTGTGGTTTCAAGTCAGTCTGCGTGCTGCTTCACAAATTAGGTTTTGTTTTCCATTGTTCAGATACGGATGGGAAACTCCGTTTGAGAGTCCTTTTCTTAAGGACAGAGTAGCTGGATGTGTTGTGTTTAAAAGTTCTTTCCTTGAGAAGCCGGTGCAGCCATTATCATTGGGTGTTGCAGGGAGGTTTCTTGTGGTTTTGGATCGTTTGACAAGTTGAGTTTTCAGATTGCATGGAAATGGTTGCGAATATGCGAAAACAGATAAAGAAAGGGATTGTATGCACAGGTGTGTTTCTGGCTGCGACGATGTCGATCCAGAGAGATATTACGGCAGAGGAATGGTCGCAGTGGAGAGGCCCTAATCGGGACGCTATTTCCGAAGAAATCGGCCTGCTTTCTGACTGGTCTCACTCGGAACCGAAACTGGTGTGGCAAGCATCCGGACTCGGAACAGGTTATTCCAGTGTGGTGGTCAGTCACGATCGCGTATTTACTATTGGTAGACAACAGGAGGACCTGTTTTGCATTGCACTGAACAGACACAATGGTCGCCAGGAGTGGATACGGAAAGTAGGTGTGACTTCCCGGATACCTTGTTCCACACCAACTCTAGACGACGACCGAATCTATGTTCTGGATCCTGATGGCGAGCTTCTGTGTCTCGATACTGAAACCGGTGCGACGATCTGGGAACGCGGCTTCATGAAGGACTTTGAAGGGCGTATGCAGTCGGGGCGTGGATATGGTGAATCGCCGTTGATTGATGGGCAGACACTCATCTGCACACCCGGAGGTGCAGAGGCGATGTTTGTCGCACTGAACAAATACACGGGAGACCTGATATGGAAGTCACGAATACCCGATCTGGGAATGAACGGGCGAGATGGAGCTGGTTTTTCATCCATCGTAATAACCGAGGCCGGAGGAATTCGACAGTATGTTCAACTCGTTGGACGAGGTCTGGTTGGAATCCATGCAGATAATGGGCGATTTCTATGGGGATATAACCGGATTGCTAATCGAACGGCCAATATTCCGACTCCCGTTGTTTACAGCAATCGTGTCTTTGCTGCTAACGGCTATCATGCGGGTAGTGTTTTACTGGAGCTTCATCCGGATGGGAATGAGGGAATCGAAGCTCGGGAAGTATACTTTTTAAGCGGAGGAAGATTTCAGAATCACCACGGAGGTTTTGTTCTCATAGATGGGTATGTGTATGGGGGCCATGGTAGCAACAATGGTCTGCCGACTTGTGTTAATCTGGAAACGGGTAAATTGTCATGGAAACGCCGCGGTCCTGGAACCGGTTCCGCTTCGGTAATATTTGCCGATGGACATCTTTACTTCCGTTACCAGAATGGTGTAATGGCCTTAATAGAAGCGAATCCTGAAGGATACCATTTCAAAGGGGCATTTCAGATACCCGGCGCCGGTGGTGATAGTTGGGCCCATCCGGCTATCGCCCATGGTAGACTGTTTCTCCGAGAGAAGGATCATCTTTATGTTTACTCGATCAAGCAAGAAACATCTCTGGCAGGTGGTAAGACACGTAACACGCGACTTCCTGATTTTTCATCGCCTCTGGTTAACAAGGGAGTGTCGGTCCGATTGCTGGAATCAAGCCGTGATGAGAAATGGTCAAAGCAGTCAATCATAGATTCCTATCTGCTTCGAGACAGGGACTCGTCAGAACAGTCTCCTGTAATGCTTTCACTAACGGACCGAGAGTTAACTCAGGAAGGATTGATTCCGGGCTCCTTGTTGAAAGAGCTTGCTGTGTTTCCGGCAAGTTTTATTTTGGACCTTTCTGGTACACGAGTAGGCGATGCCGCTTTAGCAGACATTGCACGGCTTTCGAACTTGAAAGGATTAAAACTGGAGTTTTGTCAGTCACTGACCGACCAGGGATTGACCGCTTTGAAAGAAGCCGCACAACTCCGAATACTGGTTCTAACAGGTACGGGAATTACCGATTCCGGTGTTAGCGGACTTTCTTCCTGGAGCAATCTTCAGGTACTCGATCTGGAACTCTGTGATGGAGTGACGGACGTAAGTTGCACCGCTTTGGGGGCGATGCGTGACCTTCAAGTTTTGATTCTTCGAAAATCGGGTTTTGAATCGGAGAGAATAACCGATTCTGGAATGCGTTCCTTACAGCAATTAACCCAATTGGAAGTACTGGATTTGTATGGTAATCGTGTTACGGATTCTGGACTTCACGGGATCAAGAACTGGAATAATCTAAGAGTCCTGAATCTAAGTTTGTTACCGATTACAGACAGTGGTCTTTTCCATCTCTCCACCCTGAAACAGCTGAGATGTCTACAGCTGGTTTATTCTGAGGGAGTGGCAGGGCCCATTGTGAGCAACAAAGGACTGCAGGCTCTGTTAAAGCTTGAGCGTCTTGAGTGGCTCGATCTGACAGGTGCTTCGATTAATGATGATGGGCTGTTGCAACTGAGCCCCTTACAAATGTTGAATCGTATGAAACTCGAGAACACGGCTGTGACAGATGTCGGTATTCGTCAGTTTAATGCTCTTGTTCCCTCATGCCGAATAACGCATTAGCGGGATACGACTGAAATTTCAATGGAAGGGTTAGGTGCTGCTGCGTAGCGGAGGTTCGTGTTGAATTGCTTCTGACAAGGGATGTTTCGGGCAACCGGAACATCAGAGAAGGATCCCCTTAATAATGAACGATCAGTAGTCAGTCAGGTGAAAGATGGTGGAGTACAGCATGAAATGGAAACTGGTAATGATCTGGTTGGTCGGTTCAATAGTTGTTCAGGCTAGTGACCGTGAGAAAGTTTTTGTCACGAGTTCTCTAGACGGGACGAATCAGCCATCGTATGTGATCTTTCCAGATGAAGTACCGAATCAAGGAAAAGTACCCCTGTTGGTTTCATTGCATTCGTGGAGCAGTGACGTGGAACAGAGAAATTTGCTTTTGGAAGACGAAGCGAATCGCCTTGGTTGGATTTATTTGTTTCCTCATTTTCGGGGCCCGAATATTCAGAAGGATGCATGTGGTTCAGAGAAGGCGCAACAGGATATCTTGGATGCGGTTGACTGGGCTAGTAAAGAGTATCCGGTTGACCGTAACCGGATTTACCTTACAGGGGTCTCCGGTGGTGGGCATATGACGATGCTCATGGTCGGGCGGTATCCTGATCGCTGGGCTGCGGCAAGTGCATGGGTCGGTATCAGCGATCTTGCTATGTGGTATCAGAAGCATCGCCAAGGAGAATATGGTGCAATGATGAGGCAGGTGTTTGGTGATGGCCCCGAAGCGAGCAATGAAATATGTCAGCAGTATCGAAAGAGGTCTCCGGTTACCTGGCTCCATCGATCCCTGAAAGTACCTCTAGATATTGCGGCGGGTGTTCATGATGGTCATCAAGGCAGTGTGCCCGTCCGGCATTCTTTGGATGCGTTCAATATCATAGCCCGCGCATCTGGAAATGAAGAGATTTCAGAAAAAGAAATGGATCAAATCAGTCGTGTTTCCGGACGACTGGAAAAGCCTCGTTCCTCAGACTGTGTGAAAGATGCATCGTTTGGACGTGAAATTTATTTAAGGCGTAAAGCGGGACGATCTCGTGTGACTATTTTTGAAGGAGGGCACGAGGGTATCGCTTCAGCTGCGGTTTCCTGGCTTCAGAGATACAAAAAGTCACCCGAGGAATAATGAAATTCTTCATAGAGGGTTTCAATAAAGAGCTGTATCGGAGCACCTTATCAGGATTACTGCCACATTGCAGAGTAACTGTAATGGTTAGAGAGTAATTGCAGAACTATTATTCTGTATCCGAGGAGCCGGAAGCGGGCTTACCGGCTAGATTGATCTGGTTTGTAGCCCATTTGCGCAGGATCAAGTAACCCTCGTCATCTGGTTTGTATCGCCGGCCTCCTTGGTGTCCGTCTTCCGTTTTTGTCTGAAGGTTCAGCGGTTTACGCAATAGTTTGCTGGATTCCAGGTTATTCCGATCCACACGCTCTTGAAGAATCCGGTAATTACTCAGTAGTTGAGGGACCGGAAGATAACCGACATCATCCGGGCGGTGTAGTTCCATGGATGGAACACGTCCTGGTTCGCCATGGCAGGACATACAAGCCCGCTGGTCACCTCGCAGTACTCGAGTCATCTCGGGAATTACATAGTCTCTGAAATAGGTGAAGTCGGCTACGAAGTGTTCTGGTAATTTACCGTTTTTATCTGGTCTGATTCGGCGCGGAGTTTCTTCCGCTACAGCCGTTTTGAGATCTTTCAAAAACTGATTTTCTCCTGTCGACAGTACGCGTTCAGCAATTTCGATGACCGATTTCCGTTTTTCAAAATCAAGGAGATTTTCCAGCGCGACCAGAATTTCGGGGTTGCGTCTAAGGGCGGTTTTGTTGGCCAGTGAAACGGCTTGTTCGCGATTTCTTGGTTCTGAATCACGATTTAACTGAGTCAGGAAAAGACGGAGTGCTCTGGAACGCAGTTCATCATATGGATCTATGGGGGGTAGTTCACCTTTCTGGATCTGTACTTCTGGAATTTCACTCTGGTATTCCAGAATCCAGGGAATACTTTTTAGCCAGAAACGTGCGGTAAGCGGGTTATCAAAGTTAGGGGGTAACCGGTCGACAGCGGCATCCATATGTAGATCACTGTTTTCAGACAGGACGTTACCCATCCCATCGGACAAATACCATTCCATTTCGTTTTGTTTCAACAAAGTGGTTTGTCTGGTGGCGTTGGTGATTTGCTTGATGTCGTCTTCAGGCATGAAATCGTGGACTTGCGGAATCAGATACTGCATGATTTCGTCGCGTTGTTCACGTGTGTCTGGAATGGTCCATCGTACTCGTGCAAACATGGTCAGAATTGGATCCGACAGCATTGGACGGCGAGGAGGATCGTTGGCTCCTCGTCGCAGCTGCAAAGTAAGTGGTTCGATGAGTTCCGGGACGGCTGCAAGTGTGACGGCTTTCGGATCAGAAACGCTGGATGCGGCCACACTGCGGATGGCTTCAGGACCGTAAAGTGACAAGTCGATAAGTCGGCGTTGTAAGCGCTGATGACGGATGTTGGCAGAACCTTCCAGACCCACTCGAAAGGTGGTCAATTCAACACTGTCCGATTCAGGTTGATGACGCTGCAGGTATTCGATAGCAGCATCGCCAAAGAGGGTCGAAGCCCCTTTGGTGTGATAACCCATTTGTCCAGGACCACCATCCCCGCCTGCTGTTTGATAGTAGGTGGCCGCTACCAATACCAGTCGTTCCAACAGCCGAAGGTGCATGGTCTGGTCCTGTTCCTCCGATTCCTTGAAAATTACGTGGAGTTTTGTAATTAAGGTTCCGAGTTCTTTGTACTGATGTTTTTCAGAACCGTTGGCACGATGACCATTGGCTATTAACAGTGCGTGCAGCTGGTAACGAATTGCGTTTTCTACCAGAGCGTTTGCTTCCAGGGTTTGCAATCGCTCAATCCATGATCGATTGAGCGATTCACGCACAGGGGGATTCCAGATCCACCAATTCCAGCTGGATCTTAATGCCCAGGCTCTTACTGCTGGATGAGGATCGTGATTCATTCCCTGTTGTAACAGAGATGTCAGACGGGGCCACCCGATGCTGGATTCGGTCATTACCCCGTCAACGCGCATGAGGATTGCGCGCATCAAGGCGGCACGCGCGCGGTCATCACCCTGTGAAAATATTTCAAATATCCGATCCCATCCACGGTCATCAATTAAGTTTTGCCGAAGGGCCCAATGGGCTGATTCGCGGACCATTTTTATGCGATCACTGAGTGCACTTATAAGAGGGGCAATAGATTGATCTGAGGGCAGGTAGCCCAGTCCTAACAGAGCCCAGTATCGAACCAGTGGACTTTCATGTTTTGTGTCCGCAACCAGGAAGGGGATCAGCTCAGCATTTTCGGCATACGCACTTTCGCGGACTCGACGAATCGTTTCCAAAAGTGTTTCATGCTCCTTGGGTAAAAGGGAATCCGAAAGACCATGAGATGGCTCGGCTGGGAAAAGACGGGCCAGAGCATGCATCGCGTAACTCGTGGCGACAAATCCAGTTTGTGACTGACCTTTCCAGTATCCGCTAGGATGCTGCATGTTGAGCAGCGCCTGGACACCGCGTTCTACGGTTGGATCAATCGAACCGAAACCGGCTGCTTCAAAAGCAAGCAGCGCTAAAGCGGTTGGGGATGGTTCCGTTGGAGCGTCTGCTGTATGCCATGTGTTTTGGCCATCGGTTATTTTCCCAGGATCAAATCCCCAGCCTCCCGTCTTATCTTGTATGGCACGTAATCGTACAAGGTCTGACCGAATTTGCATTTCAATCTGGTTTACCAGATCCCTGGCGTCGGTCTTCACTTTCATCAGCTCTTGGGAAGGACGTCCTTCCTTTTTGGCTATTCGGAGTGCGACCGAAACATAATCTTTTGGGAAATAGCGTCGCAAAAATTCAACACGATGTCCTAAATCGTCAGTGTATTTTGGGATCATTTTCAAAATCTTATGAGATTTCTCCTCCAGTTTATGAAAATAACGTGCTTCCCCGGTTGCTTTCCATGCCTCGTAGAGCACCTCCCCAGCGTAGTTGTAGACCACTCCCTCTCCGACGTTGGCACCTGGTCCAGCGGCATTGATACCTCCTGGATCACTGGTAAGCAGAATGTAGTTAGCAGCACGGATCGCCTGTTTGGAATGTAGACGGCGTGGTTTCAGATAGCGTTCCAGGCTAACTACCGAATGTCCGGCTACGCGTGTTCCGGCGGGGCCATCACCAATATCCAGAGGAGGTAGTGACGTATTGTTTGCCGCGGCCTCAAGCTCATTGGTGGGGCGAAGAGATTGATAACATATGTTGATGAGATTCTTGTAGAGTTGTGCATTCTGAAGACGATAACCCTGCGCAAGCGGGATAGCGGGTCCCCAAACACCTGATTGGGTATGACAGCTCATACAGTGTGTGCCAAGAAGGTTTCCCGTATCACGAATGCGTCTTTCGACACTTGCACCTCGTGGTCGATTATTCAGCCATGAGTCGACCTGCCCCAAATGATCGTACAAGGCGTGTCTCACTGCACGATGAGGATCAGAAAAAGGTGCGGGTTTTACCACACGCAGTTCCAGTTCATAGCCAGGGGTATTGGCTTCCACACGTAAGAAGTAGACATGCCCCGGTTTGAGAATGCGATTAATCGCTATTCGATGTTGTTCTTCTTGTTGATGGACACGTTCATTAGTATTTTTCCCTTCCAGATGTTCCTGTATAGGGAGCAGATACAACTTCGATTCGCTGGTGACATTGTCAGACCCAATCTGATAACAGCGAATTCTGGCAGCCACCTGCTGGTCAGGAATCTGCAAACAGGCGGTTAGTAACCGGTCATCAACAGCCATTTCTCCGGTGTAGTCGAGGCGAAACCAATCATCTCCACTCGATCCGACATTACCGTTGTCAAAATATTCAATGTCATCTGCAGATCCAGTGATCTGTATCGTATGTTCTTCTTGCATCGGATCGAGCTTTAAAAGTTGCGCCTGTTCTGGTGTGTCGTTTGGCTCTGTTTCAATCAGGAGGTTTAAATCCGATGGTTCCGTGAGCTCTACTGAACGAATATTCACAGCAAGTTGAATGAACGAGTCCTTGGGCCACAGGACTTTTCCGGGAGAGGATGCGATTGCTGGAGCACTTCCGGCCTCTCGCCAACGTCCTTCGGCGTCAAAAATGGAGGTCCTGTTTTCTTCGGGTTGAACCCTTAGGCGGTAGGTTCCTGTTACAGGAGCACGATACATGGTGAAAAAGTCAGAATCGAGCGCATGTAAAATTTTATGAATATTGGCGGTTGGACGGGTGTAGATACCAAACGCGTTGACCTCACGTTGAACTTTCTCTGAGTTGGATATTGCGAAAACGCTTGAGTCATCAGGTGAAATCAATTCCCAGGAAAGTCGTAATCTTCCATTGTCAGGTAAGGTACTCGGGTGTAGGACGGCAACGGAAAGCTCGACGACATCATCCTTCTTGAGGTTTCGGATGATCTCTCCTGAAGGCGGAACGGTGAGGACTAAGGGTTCCGTCTGGTCCGGATCCGTCTGGTTTTCAGCTCCTACAAAGAGAGGGTGAGTACCTGTGGCGAGCGCTGCAAGGATTACTACGAAAAAAAAACGCTGGCATGAAAACAAGTTCAGAAATATATGTTGTGAGTTTGAGACGAGGGCATAATAGCTGGTCATGATGTTCTCATTGTGACAGGTACGATATACGAGTCCGTCTGGACAGGGATTCTAAAAAATGAAGGAAAAGGGATGAGCTATGTTGCGCTGTTTCAGATCATTATATCAGCGTATTTGCTATGCAATGGCGAGTCATGACAATCTTCGCAGCATGCTTATGCGACCAGTGCCTACCCACTCGGCTACAAAAATATTCCCGTTACGGTCAAAACAGGCATCGTGAGGATGTACAAAGCAACCTGGTTTCCAAAGCTTTGAATCCGCACGCACAGCAAACTCTTTATCGACTCGAATCCGCTGGGTGTCGTCCCCCAGACGCGCAACAACCTGGTTTTTAGAATCAAGTAGTGTTAACCGCGCAAACAACTCAGGAATGATCATAAGGTCGTTCCAGATGTCCGCATTTGCGGGTAATCCATACCCGGTCAGGGTTTTGATATGGCTTCCTTCGAGCGATAAGTATTGAAGTGTGTGATGCGCACGGTCACAGATAACCACGGTTGGTTCCTGATTCATTCTGCGATCAATCCATATTCCATGTGGAAGCTGAAAAGTACCTTCTCCGTTACCGGGACCGCCAAAGCAACGTTTCCAATTCCCGTCTTTGTCATAGTGATGGATGTAATAAGATCCGTACCCGTCAGTGAGCAAGAAATCGTGGTTGTCTAGGAATGCAAAATTGGTAGGCATGAATCGATCACGCCCCCAGACTTTTTCAGGATGCGTGTTTTCTTTGAGAGCATAAACACCGGATTCCATGGGAGCATGCTTTTGCCAGATCGTGTTCCCTTTCAGGTCCAGTTTTGCAAATGTTTTCAAGTGTTGATAAGCGCAGACATAGAGGAATTCATCACTTCCTTCCTGACGTACTTCAATTCCGTGTCCACCACCTTGGAATTGGCTTCCAAATGCCCGGACAAAACGCCCTTGAGGATCAAAGACGAAAATAGAAGGATGGTCTTTGAGTTCTTCACGACCTTCGTGAATCACATAAAGAAAACCAGAGTTGTCGACAGCCACATTGTGAGTCGTCTGCCACTGGAATGGGGCTGGCAACTGGGGCCATTCGTGGATGATTTCATAACGGTAATCACCGTGTCCAACAACCGGAATGGTCTCTGTTTTTCGAGTGGTAAGGATACCTGGAATCGCTAATGCCGTTGTAGTCCCATTAACGAATTGTCGTCGGGAAAGACGGGGTGAGTTTTCGTGTTTCATAGTTCCTGCACCGATTAAAAAAGGAAAGAGGCACCTTAATCAGCGGTATTATATCTGCTTCGATTGGTTGCGGTGAAAGAAAATAGTATCAACCGAATGAAATGCATTGGCAGCGAACCTGTTGTTGTCTGTTTTTGAATCCATGGTCATACATTATGACTTCACCAGCGTATGGAAAATGGATCTGTTTCAGTTGTCTGGTAATTCGTGCGAACTTTTGCGGATGAAAGATCGTAACAACGGTATCTGCTTACGCAAACTAATAAGGAAATGCTATGGGACAGACAAAGATTACACATATCTGGTTTCAACCGGAACACTACAGTCAAGTCTGTGATGCCATTATTCCCAGAGCCTGGTGTGCTCGGGTTGAACATCGTAACGAAAGACGCGGTTGGGAGACCTACCCTAAATGGACCGGTGGTTCACCACTTCACATTCTTGAGACAGTTTGCTCACAGTTTGGTGACGCGGTGATTACGTGTTCGTGGCCGGAAAAGCAATAAATGTTTCAGGGAGGGATGGTCCGATGCAAACAGCAAGAATAACCAGAATATGGGAATGTTCACCAAGAACGACTTCCTCGCAAAAACGAACTGCCCCATTGACCTGGTGTGTTCAGGTCGAAATTCGTCGTCCCGGTTTTGGTTGGAACCATCTCATGAAGAAGGCGGGGCGTTCCCCGACTGAAATACTAGAAAATCTTTGTCAAGAATATGGAGAAACGATTGTTAACTGTGAATGGCCTGATGGGTAGAAAGAGGGGTTTGTCAGGGGCTGTAATGTATTTCCTAAACCGATCCGTATGGAGTCATCATGTGTAGGAATCGCATTTCTTTTGATAGACAAAGCCACCCAATTCAAACTGAATGGTATCATCCGTTGGGCGGAGGAAAACAATGTGTTCTCCGGAGCCTCGTCCACCGCGTACTACAAAGTGATGTTCGGAGTCCGTGGATTCCAGTATCGCAGGTACATGCAGGTGAAAATCACAGGTGGCTATCGGCAACAAGTGTAATTGTCCCATACTCACTGCGACTTGAAGAGTTATGCCGGGATAGGCAGTATAGGTGCCGATGAGAGAGGGATAGCTCCTGGTGATGGTCTCATTTCCGATTGTCGACGGATGACGGAACTCTCCGGTTTCGATCAATCGACTCAGCAGTAAACCACTTAAGTTCTGTAACCCTCGAAATGGCCAGCGATTCGCAAAACAGATAATTCCTAGATGGTCGCTTTTGCTGAACAGGACCTGTGAAGAAAATCCGTAAATGCCCCCGCCGTGGCCATGAAAAATGCGGTCCCCAAAACGGTGTGCACGCCAGCCCATACAGTATCCTGTGGACCAATCCGCTTCCAAATGCAGCGGGCGATGTGATTCCTCTACGGTTTTAGTATTCAGCAGTGGGACGCCTTGGGGAGAATGGAACGATGAAGGAGACATCTGAAAGGCCAGCCAACGGCTAAGATCGAGCAGGCACGAATAGAGTCCTCCACAAGCGGAAAGACCATTGAGAGGTATGGCTGGGGCCGGCTCGAAGTCTCCTTCATGAGACCGAGGTAAGTATCCGATAGCACATTGCGTGCGTGTCGAATCGTCGAGATGAAATCGAGTTCTGTCCATTGAGAGTGGGGTGAGAAAGGTGTGTTTGATGTAGTCTTCATATTCGAATCCGGATACACGGCGGACCACTTCTCCCAGAAGGCCAAAGGCAAGATTGGAATACTTAAAAGCGGCGTCTTGTTCAAGGACCACTTCGATTTCGGGGATAGCAGCGAGGAGTGCGTCACGTGTGGGAAAAGCAAGTACATCCCAGCAGGGAAGAGGTGCTTCGGTTGTCAAGCCAGCATGATGGCAAAGCATCCTGCGTAAGGTGACCTGATCCAAGGATCCAGCTCGAACCTGCGCTTTGCCAAATTCTGGAATATACTGTTCCAGTGGAGCGTCGAGTGAGAGTTTTTGCTCGTCACGCAATTTCAGAATAGCTGCTGCAGTAAAAGTCTTAGTAATAGATGCAATGCGAAAGAGTGTTGTATCATCCGGTGATACGGGACTGGGTAAAGGAACTTTTCCGAACACACGGTGCCACAAAAGCTGTTGCCTGGAAACAATGCCTAGAGTCAGTGAGGGAAGATCTTCCGATTCGATTATCGACGGGATGTCTTGAAATATGTCTGAGAAGAGATCGTTTTCCCAAGATGGACTCATGAAGAGGGTGCCTGTTTTCCGTCGGGAGTGTGGTTACAAGGTTAATTCAAAACTAGTTTGTATTTCTTTTTCCATCAAAAGGAGCCCCGTTTTACTACGAAGGGGCTGGTCGATTTCGCATCACTTCTATCCAGGTCCAGGAACGCTGATTTTCAGTTGCACGGGTGTTCAGGATGACAGAAAACAGTAAGGCGAACACAATGGTTGTGATCCACGATGCGGGAACAACCAGATGTGTGGAAAAGGGGATTGCCAGGAATTCTTCACTGAAGCTACTTCCTACTCCAACAACTTCACCAATCAGGAATGCCGGGATCAAAGATCGTGGGGTTACTCGGGGAAAGAACATTCCCAGAACAAAGGTAGCGCCCAAGGGACCAAGGAAACAGTTAAACCCTTTCTGGCTTAAGGTGATGATGTCCGTTCCCTTTGATACATGGTAGAGGCCAAGGGTATACAGAACCACGGTCACTCCCATGGTTGCAGTTAGCAATCGGGCGTAACGGAGTTCTCCGTCTGATTTCATGATGCTGGGAGTGAGGGGCCGAAGGAAATCAATAATTAGAATGGTACTTGTGGAGTTGGCACCGGAATCAATGGTTGACATGGCGGCTGCAAAAAGAGCCGCTACAACGAGCCCTCTTAGAAATGGAGGCATGTGCAGACTAATAAATTGAGGGAAAACGTTGTCTTGGGCATCATTGAGTGAGACTTTTTCCGCGGCTGAAAGGGTGGCTGTTTCTTGCTGACTGTAGGTGTGAATAACCTTTCGTGCAGGCAAGTCATGGTCCTGCATATAGAACATCAGAGATACCCCGACACCGGCCAGTACCACTCCGATACCCAAGCTCGCAACAGCACTGAAGAGATAACTCTTCCGTGCGGCGGCAATATTTTTTACTGAGAAATAGCGTTGCAGCGCGACTTGATTTGATCCATGTGTACAAGTGAACCAGAAGAACATCCCGATGGAAATGGAGAAAATAGTGGATCGATTGCGTACATCCCAATCAAACCATTCAACGGCCTCGTGTTTATATTGTTGTGAATACGATATCCATTCACCGATTCCGGAATGGGTATCCCAGGCGATGTAGGCCATAGTGAACAGAGCACCAGCTAGCAGGACAAAGAACTGGATGACGTCAGTCCAGATGACGGCACGAATTCCTCCAAGAGTGGTGTACAAAACAGAGAACATTCCGACCGAAATTATCACCAGATGCATGTCTGCATCCCGAAACGGGGATTCAGGATGATTGGTTCCGAAGAACCAGGGTACATTCAAGTTGGCTATCTCTACCAAGGCGCGACTTGCGGTGAGTACAACAACAGAAACCCATCCGAACAGCAGGAGAAGACAAAAAATCGCAGCTAGACAGCGAGTGGTGTAGTTAAATCGAAATTCTAGATATTCGTAGGCGCTGGTGAGTTTCAGACGCATGAAAAAAGGAATCCATACGAACAATACCACGATCAGTACAAGCGGTACGGGGAGTTGTCGGGTGAGAAAGGAGACGCCTGTACGAAACATTTCTCCCGGCATTCCCAGATAGGTGATGGTGGAGAGGAGCGAAGCAAAGATACTGAGCCCAACTGCCCAGGCTGGCAGACCGCGTCCTGCAAGAAAGAAATCGTGTGTTGACTTTTGACGTCGCGCGATTACCAATCCCATACCGATCATAGAAGCGAGGTATACTCCCATAACACACAAGTCAATGGGAGTTAATCCACCTGCAGTCTCAGTTGTTATCGAAGGAGATTTCTCCATGAGGATCAATTCTTTGGAGATGGACTGCGAATAGTGAATGGCAGGATGGGGTCTGCATACAGGTGATCTTCAGTTTCCAGATTCGTTGAGCGGATACGGTTGGCAATGTTCATAATCATTTTTCAGGAGGAAACGAATCTGGACCTTCAGCTCTCTGAATCAGAGAGCACCTTAATCAAAGCGTCGGTTAGAGGGGCAATCTGGTTTTCGTTGAGTACCGTAGGATTAATGACCAGTGTTCCTTCTTCCAGTTTGTTGTGTCCAACGTAGACGGGGGGGGCGCCAAGTCTCAGTTGCTGACAGATTTGAAAGGCATCCTTACTTCCTTGAGTTTTCAGTGTTAGTTCCAGTCGTGGCGGAACTTCCGGGTCCGTTGATTGCACAATCTCACATTTGACATGGACATCAGAAAGGGAACCCTGAATTTGTTCCAACCATTGGTAGAAAAGAACGTTCTTAGAAGAGGGATCTTCCGAAACAAACTCCTGGAGTGCAGCCAGAAGGGCACAGATAGCTTCTTTGGAAACTTTCATGCCCCGGCCAATACCGTGACGCGGCATTCCGAACAGCCGAGATCGATCAATGAACGATTCTGGTGGAGACCAGAGGTCAGGATGATCATCCATGTCCAGCATCTGCAAAGCAGCTGACGCAACCAAGTCTTTTCTTCCACACAGGATACCTGTTGGCTGAGGACCACCAATTGCTTTGCCACCACTGAAGGCAACGAGATCTACCCCGGATGCCCCCAAGTCGCGAAGATTGCTTCGGGGAGGTAATTCGCCGGCAGCATCGACCAGAATCGGAAGGTTTCGCCGGATGCCCATTTCGATAATCTGGGGTAATGGAGGGTGAGATTGAGGATGGTATACATATAAGATTCCAGCTGTTTGGGGACTGATGGCGGTTTCGTATTCCCATGTTTCAACACGACGGACACCCGCGCCGGCTACTTGTTCGTTAAATCCAACTTCAACCAGTTTTGCGCCGCTAGCACGTACGGCATGGTCATATCCGCTACGGTGTTCACGGGCAACAAGAAATGAGTTGGGCATGTTTTCGGTGTGAGGGAGTTGTTCCATGCGTCCCGAATCGAGTTTGGCAAGTATCGCAGCCGCTCCCAGTGTCAGTGCTGCGGCTGCTCCCGACGTAACCAGACCCGCTTCCGATCCCGTGAACTCAGCAATTTGCCTGCTTGCGGCCGCCTGAAGCTGTTCCAGGGGAACGGACTGATTGCTGGCTTGCTGGTAAGCATCGATTGCGGACTGCCGCAATCGTGATCCACCTAGTCGGGTTACGGCTCCTGTAGCATTAACGATAGGGGTGAGTCCGAGTTTTTCGTAAATTCCCATATTATTTGTTTTATGAAATGGAAAATGTAAAAGGGTCTGTGAAGTTGGTCAGTGGTTGGTATTGTTCCATAGTGTTCCGGTTGTTTCTAGACATCACCTTTGTTTTCTTTCGTTTCCCTTATTTGAAACAACCGCTAGGATGCTTTTACCGATTTCACAATCATGGAAAAATATCGCGAAGAAGTGAGTTCCATGATTGTCTTCGCTTCGAGAACGGTAATCAGGTTTTCCGGATATTGGAATGAACGGTTTGAAATACAGATTTTTTATTGTGTTAGCGATGTGCTTGCTGACACGGATAGAATCTCGCGCCGGATCGGCAATTTGTTCGGTACCCACCGGAACGATGAAGCGGTTCCAGTTTGTCGAACCCCACATGGGAACCGAGTTTAGAATTATTGTGTATGGGTCTGAAGCGGTTTTCGTAAAAGGTGCGGCGTCAAAGGCGTTTTCTCGGATCGCGGAACTGGACAATATCTTCAGTGATTATCGAAGTGAAAGTGAATTATCTAGATTCTGTCGTCGTTCCGGAGATGGGCCGGTTAAGATCAGCTCGACGCTGTTTGAGGCGCTCCTGAAGTCGCAAAAGCTGTCTGAAAGAAGTGATGGAGCATTTGATGTGACCATCTCGCCGGTGGTACGTCTCTGGCGTCGCGCACGGCGCCGAAAACAACTTCCATCCGAATCACAACTTGAACAAGCGAAACATCTGGTTAATTACCGGAAATTGCTACTGGATAGTGACAATCGTACAGCAAGTCTCTGCCATTCCGGAATGAAACTGGACCTGGGTGGTATTGCGAAAGGAATGGCTGCAGATGAAGCGCTGCGTGTTTTAGACAGTCAGGGCCTTCCTCACGCACTGGTGGCAGCCGGGGGTGACATTGTTGTCGGAGATCCTCCACCGGGACGAAAGGCCTGGGAAGTGGCCATTGCATCTCCGGATCGGAAAAATACCGAGACCGCCGATCGCCTGTTACTCTGTCGTGCGGCTGTTTCTACGTCTGGTGATACCGAACAGTTTGTGATCATTGGCGGTGTGCGTTATTCACACATTGTTGATCCGCGTACCGGTATTGGTTTGACACGCCGAATTCAGGTGACAGTGGTTGCTCCGAACGGAACTACTTCTGACAGCCTGGCAACCGCGGTCAGCGTTATGGGCCCTCGGAGTGGTTTGCCTCTGGTGGCCAGTTTTGAAGGGACGGCTGTGCGTGTGACGGTTGCGGATGATCAGGGAGTGCGTACGATCGAGTCACCCCGGTTCCGAGAGATATCAGTTCTGGAGTCTCCATTGCGCCGCAAGCTTCCGGAGTTGGATTGGTAGGGTGATTTGCAGAAGATACGGTTTCTGATGTCCTGTTTCACTCCGTTCAGAGGAACTCAACGAAAATATTCGTGTGTCAGGTGTTAGAATGTGCGCCGTTTAGTACTGTGCTGGGGCAAAATGCGAATGCACAGACTTAGCGGAAGAAGAGTGGCTACTGGAAAAGAACAGGTACCTCTCCTCACTCCTTTCTTCCTGAGGCAGGGGGCGATAGGATACGAGGAGACGGACGCCGGTGTTTGGGGGAACCGGTCATCGAGCGCCGCTTTGTGGATATAGGAAGGTGGATTAATAATGAAGAATCATCAGGAAAAATATAATGATGCGGGTATTCCCGTACGTACCCTTGGGAAGACCGGCCTGGAAGTCTCTGTTTTGGGTTTTGGTGGCGGTCATATCGCGCGTGCCCATATTTCTGAAAAACAGTCAGTGTGGTTGATGCAATCAGCGATCGATCAGGGTATTCGATTCATGGACAACGCGTGGGAATACCATGATGGAGAGTCAGAGCGGCGTATGGGAATAGCACTGCAGGGGCGCCGTGATGAGGTCGTTTTAATGACTAAAGTATGTGGACGAGATCGGAAAACTGCAGAGCAGAATCTGGATGAAAGCTTGAGGCGACTTCAAACCGATGTCATAGATGTGTGGCAGTTTCATGAAATAAATTATGACAACGATCCGGAATGGATTTTTCGTACTGGTGGTGCCCTTGAAGCGGCTGAAGCAGCCCGAAAAGCAGGAAAGGTTCGTTATATCGGATTCACGGGGCATAAGAGTCCCCATATTCTGTTGAAGATGCTTGCAATGGGTTTTGAGTGGGATACCTGTCAATTGCCTATCAATCTTGTCGATTACCATTATCGTAGTTTCCAGAAACAAGTCCTACCTGAGTTAACGGATCGTGAAATGGGTGTCATCGGAATGAAGAGTCTGGGAGGTGATGCTCAGATTGTAGAAGGAACGGGCATTTCTGCAGCGGTGTGTCGTCGTTATGCGCTTTCGCTGCCAATTAGTACGCTGGCTGTTGGTATTGAATCGGAAGAAAACTTAAACCAGGACCTGGAGATAGCCCGTACCTTCCAACCCATGAATGATCTGGAAAAGCAGGCGGTGCTGGATGAGGTAGAAGAACATGCCGGAGATGGGCGCTACGAGTGGTTTAAAACTACTCAGCATTACGATGCGAAAACCCATCGTCTGCAGCATGGATTTTCTGTGGATGCTTAGGCAAATGGATTTTAAAAACCGTACCCGGAATACGGATGGGTTGGCAGCCTGAATCGGCTCATGTGTTAGAAGTTGTCTGATTGTTTTATATGGATTCTGTAAGACTCCTAATATCCCGTGCGCCTTCTAGCGAATTCGAGGAATCGTCAGTAGAGAGTAATGGGATGTTGCTAAATGCATTTTGAATTAGGTGCGAGGGACGAGCTTAAGCGCATTGCCACTGAGAATTTTTTCCAGCACAGGGCGGGGAAGCTGTAATTGAATAAGTAGATTAAAAAGATCATTGTTGAAATCGTCCCGGCCGAAAAAAAGTCGGTCCTGATAGTCAATCATGAATTTACGCGTGAATGCAAGGTCTCGGCTCAGGGCAGTAAGTCCGGAACCAGCAGAGAGATCACAATTCAGGTTGGGATACTTATCGAGATATTGCAGTAACCGTCCTTTGCCAACGATCGGTTTGTCCCTGGGGTATGCTGACGGTTCGTTGTCAGCGTCTTCTGATATTTCTCTCCAGAAACCGGGAGCGTGACCGAGGAATTGCGTGTTAGGGCATAGCTTTAATGCGGATTCCATGTTTTCCAGTCCACCTCCGTACCACCATTGCCTGGAGTGTGGAACACCATGGCGAGGGAACGTGATATCCAGATGGAAAATGACAGGAAGGCCCAGTTCACCGGCGTAGTGAAAAAGTCGTAGTGCGTCCGGGTCATCATAACGCAATCGCAGTTTGAACTCGCCAAAGACACGAACGCCGTGAATGTCTACCGCCGCTTTCAGTTTTTGATGAGCGTGTGGATCTCGTGGATCGGTTGTGGTGCCAGGAACAAAACGGCCAGGATAGGTTTCTGTCATTTCGATAACATCTCGAAATTGTATCCCGATTCCCGTTGGATTCAGTGTTGAAAAATAGTGAGGGCTCATTTCTCTTTGAGGGAGCTCCCAGCTGATGAGCCAGGCAGAATCGATACCAGCTTTATCCATGTTTTGAACCGTCCTGGCTCCGTTGTGACCAATCCATCTTGGATGACAATGAACATCTATGATTTGGAGATCGTTGTTTCGAACCGGTGAATTAGATTGGTTTTCGAAAGTCGATGCGTGAGTAGCCACTCCGGCACCCAGGGGAACCGATGCCATGGCATTTCTTAATAGCCGACGTCGAGGTAGTTCGTTCCGCGGAGCAGGGCCATGTGTTGGGTTCATGGAAAGGTTGTCCTTTCATTTGGAGTGGGGGGCTTCGGTAATTTGACATGCCGTTACACAGGAGTCAGAGATTTCCGACACGATGATCTACGGTGTTTTAAGCCGCCATGATTCATCGAAAAAATTGGAGTCGACAATCCGTCCTGGTTTCAAACGGTCTGGCGGAAAGGTGATATCGATAATCGCCCAGTCCGGAAGTTTGGGATTTTGCAGAGAATTGGTTCGGTCATGGCCTTCACGAAAGGTCATTCCACTGTTGAGAACCACATAGCGAGACGGTGTTTTCATGAGAAGATTGGGATAAATCATGACAGGTATGTGGGTCTGTGTGTTGTAGCTTCGGTTTTGAACAACGAGGCTATTGTTTTCCCAGCGGATGGGAAGAAGTTCGGACAGTTTGCCAATAAGGCGGTTCGATTGAGGGTCACCCCAGAGGACCAGATGGTTGGAGTTCATATCTTCTTTGGTGATTTCTATATCACGCTTGATACGTACGTCCCCGCGAAACAGAAGCCGCCATCGCTCGATCAGATGGTTTAATTCAAAGTGGACCCATTGGTCGATGGAGCGGTTGATTCCAGAACCAGAAGGAGTGACGACGATGAATGGTTCCATCCATACGTCGTCTATGGGCCCCTGAAGTCCTGGTACTTTGTGCAGAGTGTTTTCGGAATCAGAGCTGCCTTCAAGTTGCCATTGTTTTCGTCGTTTCTTCAGGTTAAGGAAAGGTTCCGAAAGATGGGACGAATCGGGTAACAGGGTCTGTCCATCGATATGAAGAGACGTTCGCGGTTTGAAGGAATTCATGCCTTCTCCAGGAGCACGAATACGCAATTCAGAAATGTTTTGCGTATTCAGGATGAATCGCGAGGATTGGTCCAGAGTTGCGTCAACTCGGCTGTCTTTCCAGTGTTCTTCCAGTCCGGTAACTTCGATCCAGTGGCAGCGAGGGTATCGGAGGGTACGTGTCTGGAAAGTAATCGATGCTGGATATGGGTCCGGTTCCTGTCTGACATACGACTCCATTCGGTGGGATAGTTCCACGAGGGTATCTGGGTGGTACCGATGTCCCATACCGGGGCCTATCAAATGAGTCAGTTTTTGTCCATGCATCTCAAAGGCTTCTTCCATGACACGAGCAGCCTGTATCTGCTTATCTTGTTCTCCACTATAGGCAACAACCGGTAGATTGAAGAGATTGCGAGTGTATTGAGGAACATCGAACAAATTCCAGAGTGTTTGTTCAGCATGCGGAGGGAAGTCGGCTGGCTGGATATTCTGATAGCGTGCTGTTTCAGAGAATCCTGCTCCCGGACTGATGGCCACCCAGCGGTCTGGATGATGCGCACCCAGGTGCCAGACCCCCGCACCTCCCATTGAAAATCCCCACAATATCACACGCTGAGTATCAATCAAGTATCGTTCGCAGACCGATTGAATGGACTCAAGAACATCCACTTCTCCTGCAAATTTGTAGGCATTGCAGTACCGTCCAAAGGGATGGAGGACGATGGCATTTTTAGGATTGATCGTTCCGGTTATCGTTTCACGATTGTGAATGAACTGAAGGTCGGGACGTTTTTCAGCTCTTCCATGTAACCATACATATAAGGGGACAGGCTGTGTTAAGTCGAGATGTTCCGGTATGACCAAACCATATGGTTGTGGCGAATGATCGAGTGTGGATTGGTAGCCTCGTACGACGCGTCCACGCTGTTTGGACCATGGGTGAGTGCCGTTTAAGATGTTATCGAGTCGGTTCTGTGCGGTTTGGAGTTGATCCAGGGCAAGGAGGATATCCTTTTCCGTATAGAACTCACCGTGATCGATGGCGTAACGAACAGATTTGATATAAATAGCTACATCGGGAAGGAAACGGTGCAGGCTTTTTTGAAGGACTACGGGGATTGCTTCCTGGTACTGTTGTTCCACATCTATCAGACGTGCATGGATACGTTCATAATCGACATCCTGGAGTTCGATTCCTTCGGGTGGGAGTCGACGTTCGATAATCGGAATTTCATCCGAGAAAGTCACTTCGACAGGAAATGCGATCAGAATTACCGAAGCAGTAAGGACCAGGGAAACCGGAAATCGCATGGATGGATCTGTTGAGATTTTCATGTTGTCTCTGCTGATATGAAGATGTGGTTGCCATCGTAATCAGGGTTTAAGATGGTGTTCGGAAAAATTCATAAAGGCATCCCAGTCCTGACGCGTGACGTCGTGCTTTCCCGGACGAATGTGGTAGCTGAGGGTACTGTAATAAGGACGATCCCTTGAAGAACGTGTCGTGGTTGTACCCGTGCCGTCTGTTCCCAGCAGACGGTAAACTCCATCTGCTTCCTGGAGAGAGAGCAATTCTCCACGCGGATCGGCCCAGCGATCTTCCTCAGCGCTGCTGACAAGCACGGGTCTGGGAGCGAGGAGTGCAATCAGCATATGCTGATCAATGGGAAGCGCATCTTCGCGGTCATTAAACTGTTTAAAGTTGGTGTTAAACCAGTGAGGAAATGAACGATTGATACGTTGTACAGTTTCACCAAATCGACGTCTGCTGAGGGCTGCTCCACCGCAACCGGAATTGTTTGAAATCGCAATGGCGAATCGTGTGTCCTGTGCAGCTGCCCATAACGCGGTTTTGCCAAGACGCGAATGGCCTAAAACGATTACTTTGTCCGAATCGATGTCGGTGTCGATCTGGAAGTAGTCCATGGCGCGACTCAATCCCCACGCCCAGGCGCCAATGCTGCCCCACTGATCAGGATCGGGTTTACTTTGTCCGGGTTCGTAAAAGAGGGGATGGACTCCATCTTGAAATCCGTCGTGGTAATCCGGGTCAATGTCGCCGTAATAAATCGTTGCGACAGCAAAGTTACGTCGAATAATAGACTCAACAGGCCACCGTGAGGAATAAATTCCGCGAGAATGTTCTGTTGCACGATGGTCGATGTACCCGTGCTCTTCCTTATTGCGCATCCACCGATTTGAAATGGAGATGTCCTTTTCTGTTGTAACAGAATGGTTGCCGCCAAAATTCAATCCCAAAAACGTTCTGTATGGGCCCGGCCGGTCGTTAGGAAGGTAGATAAGCAGGTCCATTAGGAGGACCCGTTGTTGAGAGGACACCTGGATGGCAATTTCTTTTCTTGTAGCTTTACCCTGAAAAGCGTTCGGGTTTTTTGATTTCAGTTGAAAGGTAACGGTGATCGGTGCAGATGGGGTTTTGCCATAAACCAGCGATTCAAAAAGCTGGAGAATTTCCGGCCGACGTTTATGGTTCCAGGCTTCCGAAGAGGCCACGATATTACCATTGGTGAATCGCAGTGGATCGGGCAGTGTGTATTGAGGGACCCTGGACTCGTCGTAATTAGGAGTGAAGGTCTGTGCCTGAAGGTGGTCAGGAATCCAAAAACATGCGCCCAGTAGCATGAGGCCCATGTTGGTAACGATAGAGAGTCTGGCATTATTTTTTATCATAGACTGATCCGGGAAAAGAAATCGAAGAGCATATGTTGTCGTGTCGGTCTCAAGACAGTGACCAACCGTTTGGTTTCAAGGCCGTGAGAAACTAATGTCAGCGATCGTGAAAACTCAGATAGAGAAACTAGATCAGCCCTGCTTCCTGGAGGGCTTGTTTGATATGTTTCGCTTGTTGTGACGTTGTGACCGGCATGGGACTTCGGGGTGATCCCCCCGTGCGGTTTTGTATGTTCAGACAATGTTTTACATTGGCAGGAAGGTTGTCACCGTTGATAGCATTCCATATGTGAAGTAATTGATGGTGCAGGTTTAGGGCTGTGGTGTGATTGTCCTGTCGAACCGCATCCCAGAGTGCTACACATAAAGTTGGGGCAGCGGTA
>CAXEIY010000270.1:0-6615 GCA_963996245.1 uncultured Planctomycetia bacterium
CGGCGATTACGACGGATACGAGATTAAAGATGGCGCGATCGTTTCCAGAAAAAATCGCGGCGGCAATCTTTATACGCAGAACAGGTATGGTGATTTTGTTGCAAACATGGAATTCCGGTTATCTCCAGGTGGTCACAGTGGCCTCGCAATTCGTTATCCTGGCACAGGAAATCCATACCATGAATCCATGTGTATCATCCCCATTCTCGACTCCACTAACCCTCGTTTTTCAGCACTCGATCCCCGTGAAAATCATGGATCCATACACGGCAGCGTTGCGGCCCATCCCGGTTATCTCCGCCCCACAGGTGAATGGAATTTTCAACAAGTTACCGTCCATGGATCGACCGTTCGTATTGAATTAAATGGTTATACAATTGTAGATGCCGACCTCTCAAACACCGTATCCAGTTCGGACCAACCACCTGGCCGTTCGAAACCGATACAGGATGGATATTTTGGATTTACCGGACAAGGTGAACCCGTTGCTTTTCGAAATATCTCGGTCAAACATCTACCCTCACAACCTAAAACAGCCTCGCAATGGCCCCAGTTTCGCGGGCCCAATGCTTCTGGAACCGCATCCTGGAAAAAAGCTCTTCCTGTAACAATTGGACCGGACGAACCTTTCTTATGGAAATCTGAATTTCCAGCGGGACACTCCTCTCCTGTTGTATTCGGCGACCGAATATTTCTCACTGCTGAGAAAGACAAAACGCTGCTGACGGTTTGTGTCAATCGCCAAGACGGCATGATTCTCTGGCAGAAGGAATCCCCTTATCAAAAGCTGGAAGATATTCACGAAATCGGAAGTCACGCCCAAAGCAGCCCTGTAACCGATGGACATCGCGTGGTTTCTTTTTTCGGGTCAAGTGGAATGTACTGCTACGATATGGAAGGAAATCTGCTCTGGAAAAAGTCCTTCGGACCTTTTAATAACACATTCGGATCCGGAACAAGTCCTGTCATTTCAGGCGATGCGATTATCCTATGTCAGGATCATGACACGGACTCTTTTCTGATTTCCTTAAATAAGCATGATGGCTCAACCAACTGGATCACGGACCGTCGGGAATTTCCTCGCAACTACTGCACCCCGGTCATATGGACGGTAAATGGGAAAAAACAAATTGTCGTGGCAGCTACACTGCGTGTCGTGGGCTACGACTTCAATCAGGGCAAAGAATTATGGACGGTACGAGGAATAGCACGCACCGTGTGTATGACACCTGTCATTGGGTCTGACAACACCCTTTACGTATCAGGCTGGGCTGGAGGTGGTGGTACCCGTGACCGAATTGTCGTATCCCCTTTTGAGACAGTCCTCCAGACACACGATCAGAACCAGAATGGGACTCTCGAAAAAGATGAATTAGAAGAAGGCGGTGCGATTCACAGAAGATTTGTACAGGTTGACCGTGACAAAACCGGATCGGTGACCGAAACCGAATATGAATATTTTCGTTATCTTTTTGACAACGGGAAAAATATGTTGATCGCTATCCGACCAGGAGGATCGGGTGACCTTACGGAAACGCACGTCGCATGGAAATTTCGTCGTTATCTCCCCTTTTGCGCTTCCCCGCTTTTTTACAACGGATATCTGTTCACCATTAAAGACGGTGGCATCCTGACTTCTTTGAACGCACAGACAGGTCAACCTCTGAAAACGAACCGAATCCCTGGATCCGGTCCATACTATAGTTCACCGGTTGCGGCGGATGGAAAAGTTTATCTTTTTGATCAACGAGGACGTACGACTGTCGTCAGTGCGTGGGCCGACTGGACTATTCTTGCTACCAGTGACTTTGGGGAAGATATCTACGCTACACCCGCCATTGCAGACGGTCAGCTATTTGTCCGTACAACTGGTCATCTCTATTGCTTCGGCACACCGCCAGAATCCCATTGATTTGATTACGATATGGCTGTCCGCTCGCCAACTTCATATTGGAAAAGGAACTCGTTTTGAACCAGACAAACAAAACCATTCGCTGGGGTGTTCTCGGAACCGCTCGCATCGCGGAAAAAGTCGGCAAAGCTATCCAGGCCGCTCAAGGCTCAACACTCGATGCGATTGCAAGCCGATCGGTTGACAAAGCCGAGTCCTGGGCGAAACAGTACGGAGTGCCGAAGAGTTACGGAACGTATGAAGCACTTCTTGAAGATGACGCGATTGATGCCCTGTACATTCCACTTCCTCCTTCCCTGCATGAAGAATGGACCATTCGTGCTGCTGAAAACGGAAAACATGTCTTGTGTGAAAAACCACTGGCAATGAATGTATCAGAAGCAAAACATATGGCCGATGCTTGCAGACAGCACCAGGTGCAACTCATGGACGGTGTGATGTGGGTCCATCATCCGAGAACGGAACAGATGCAGTCTTCCTTAAACCAGAACAATCTTGGCAATCTGAGACGTTTCACTTCGAGCTTCAGTTTTCACTGGGAGACAGTACCCCTGGATGACATTCGCATGCAACCTGAAATGGGCGGTGGCTCACTGATGGACCTGGGATGGTACTGCGTACGTGCAACCCTTTGGGCTTTTCAAACACTGCCTAGGCGAGTCTGGGGAACGGCCCAGTACCTTCAGGGGGTTGACTTGAATTTCAGCGGAGTCATGTGGTTTGATTCCGATCGTATCGCCACGTTCGACAGCGGATTTAACTGTACCGCACGAAAATGGTTTGAAGTTGCGGGAACGCATGGTTCTTTGGTCTGTGATGACTTCACCAATCCCTGGAACGCAGCCAAAGCCCGTTTCTGGATGCACGACTCCAAAGGAATACCTACCGAACACATGGCAGAACCCAAAATCCAGGAAGTATGCATGATCGAAAATTTCACGCAAGCGATCATTTCCGGGCAACAGAATAACCACTGGCCAGAAGATGCCATCCATACCCAGCAGGTATGTGATCTGCTTGCAGAATCAGCAAGAACAGGACATCCCCTATGTTTAGAGCCCTGATCGCAGAAAAAAATAACCAAGATGTCCATGTCCACATCACACAACTCGATGAGCAGAGTCTACCTGATGGCGATGTCGTTATCGACGTTGAGTACTCGACCATTAATTATAAAGACGGCCTGGCTGTTACCAACAAGGCGCCGGTGGTGCGATCGTGGCCTATGATTCCCGGCATCGATCTCGCTGGCCGCGTCGCTGACTCGAATCGTGATGACCTTCCTGTCGGATTACCCGTAGTCATTAATGGGTGGGGACTGGGAGAAACGCACTGGGGAGGATTCAGCCAGCGAGCTCGGGTAAACGGAGACTGGACGGTCCCGGTCCCGGAAGCATTTGACACAAAACAGGCCATGGCGATTGGAACCGCCGGTTTCACAGCGATGCTCTGCCTTATCGCCTTAAAAAAGAACAACGTGCTGCCCGACTCCGGGCCCGTTGTCGTCACGGGAGCTTCGGGTGGTGTGGGAAGTATTGCAGTTAGTCTGCTTTCCGAAGCAGGTTACCAGGTACACGCGTCAACCGGACGGCCTGAGGAAAACGCTTACCTCACTGGACTCGGGGCTTCGAATGTCATTCACAGAAAGGAACTCGCTGAGGCTTCCAATCGAAAACTGGCACAGATTCGATGGGCTGGAGCCATCGACTGCGTAGGAAGCCATACCCTCGCTAATGTTCTAGCATCCGTCGCTCCCGAGGGCTGTGTGGTATCTTGTGGAAATACACAAGGGATGGACCTGCCAACCAGTGTTGCCCCGTTTATCTTAAGAGGAGTTACACTCCGGGGAATTCATTCCGTCACAGTTCCTAGACCGCTAAGAATGAAGGTTTGGGATCAACTGGCCGCAAATTTAAATGTTGAGCATCTTGCATCCATGACCCAAACGGTAAATCTGGCTGATGCCCTGGATACCTGCCAAGCCATCCTGGCAGGTCAGGTACACGGCCGTGTCGTTTTGGATGTAAACAAGTGAGATAATCCTGCGAGATTCATCTATTCGGCCAACATGAGCACAATCACTTTGGTCAACACCTCCTGAAGCATCCCGCGACCAAATCCGTGATTGGACACTGGAAAATCGATATTCTTAACACCGTAACTAAACCAGAATTTCGTGGACGACACGGCCATATACATCCGTCAAACGAAAATCTCGACCGGAGTAGCGATAAACCAACTTCTCGTGGTCCAGCCCCATCATATGCAGAATGGTCGCATGTAAGTCATGGAAATGGACTTTGTCCTCCACGGCATAATATCCATAATCATCCGTTTTTCCGTAAACCAGTCCCGGTTGTACTCCACCCCCGGCAAGCCACATCGTAAAACCATGTGGATTGTGATCTCGTCCATTGGCATTTTCAGCTGTGGGAGTACGCCCGAATTCACCTCCCCAGATAACCAATGTCTCCTCCAGCAATCCCCGCTGTTGAAGATCCTGCAACAGTCCTGAAATCGGACGATCTATTGATTGACACATGTTCTCCATATTATTTTTCAGATCACTATGATGATCCCAACCATTGCTATTACATTGAACAAAACGGACACCCTTTTCACTGAATCGGCGTGCCATCAGGCATTGTCGACCAAAATCTTCTGTCACCGGATCGTCAATCCCATAAAGCTGAAAAGTCCTCTCCGTCTCGTCAGAAAGTTCCTGAATGTCGGGAACTGCTGTCTGCATTCGAAAAGCCAGTTCAAAGTTTTCAATCCGTGACTCCAGATCTGAATCAGGACCTGTCTGAACTAAATGATGTTCCGTTAACCTTCGAAGCATATCCAATTCGACACGCTGCTGACGGGAGGAAATCCGTGATTCAATAAAAGGGATTTTCGCTTCTTTGGTAGGAATCCCATTGTTCCCTATAGGGGTCCCTTGAAAGACAGCTGGCAAAAAGGCAGAACCAAAATTGTTTGCCCCTCCCTGGCTTAATGACTGACAAATAGTAAGGTAACCTGGAAGATTTTGGTTCTCGGTGCCGAGCCCGTAGGTGAGCCATGACCCCATGCTGGGCCGTATGAAAGTGTCACTCCCGGTGTGCCACTCCAGGACCGCGCCACCATGGCGGGAGTTACTGCAATGAACGGAGTTAATAATGCAAAGTTTATCCACATGGCGAGCTAACTCTGGAAAAAGCTCACTTACCCAGGCACCACTCTGCCCATGCTGTTGAAATTGGAACGGAGAACGGACCATATTACCGTGACGCAGAGGAAATGAGAGTACCCTTGGTGGGTCAAATGGTAATGGTTTTCCATCATCACGGGTCAAACGCGGTTTGGGATCAAAGGAATCAATATGAGAAGGTCCCCCGAACATAAACAACATGATCACCCGTTTGACACGTGGGGAAACGAGCGGCAGAGGCGTTTCCGATTCTCCATGGTTTTCGGAACTGGCCACAGCATCCTGCTCCGCAAGCAGTGCGGAAAGAGCTAAACCACCAAAACCTGCTCCCATGGTTTCCAGTAGCTCACGGCGAGATAAAGCACGGACTCTTTTATTACAAGTCAAAGATTTCATGGTTAACCAATCTCTTTGTCAATCCACATAGACAAATTCATTCGAGGCCAGTAGGACACGGACAACCGCTTCCCATGCAGATTCCAGATTGTGTTCCTTATGGCTGTCATTCGGATAACGATCGATAAACTGCTTCCACAGCAACCGTTCCTGAGAGGTCGGATATCGGCTATAGACTTGCATATAAATAGTCGTCAGGCGATCTTCAAAGCGATCGTGCGCAACGGTCTCTGCGCTATCCCTTGCCAGCAACCTTGCGGCCTCGTGCACCATCGCGTCGTTCATCATGAATAAAGCTTGAGGGGCAACCGTTGTCTGTCCACGCCGACCGTTAACCACAGCTGGATCTGGAAAATCAAACGCTGAAAAAACATCATACACCCCACTGCGTAACACGGGCAAATAAACACTTCGTCGTTTCGATTCGAACAAGGAAGGGTCTTTCAATGAAGAGGCGGATAAGATGACCAGTATTTTGTCTGATTCAAAAACGGCACCTCCCATCATCAAGTCGATCTGGCCACTGACTGAGAGCAGAGAATCACGAAGTTCCTCCGCTTGCATACGCCTCCTGTTGTGACGCCATTGCATTCGATTGTCCGGATCCAACGCATAGGCCTTTCGCTGAAAAACAGAAGACATTTGATACGTATTCGTCAGCATGATCCGTCGACATAAATCCTTTATCGACCAACCGCTGTCAACGAATTCACGTGCCAGCCAGTCCAGCAACGCTGCATTATCGGGCATCTGCCCAAGGCGACCAAAATTGTCCGGACTGCGAACAAGCGGTTCTTGAAACAATGCCTGCCAAATCCGGTTAACGATCACTCGCGTGGTCAGGGGATGATCCGGATGGGTCATCCAGTCGGCCAGTTGCAGTCGTCCACTCTGGTCTTTGGGAATGGACGCCCCCTGATCAGCAAATATACTTGAAGGAAAACGACGTTCCACCAAATCACCGCGAGTGAGATGATTACCACCAAGAAACACCGCGAGATCCTGGACTCTGTCATCTTCCGTAGCCATTATCTTGGGAATAGCTGCATACTGTTCTTTAACACGTGCCAGTTCATCGGTTAATGCTTTTTTCTCCTCTGCCTTTCCCACAAAA
>CAXEIY010000271.1:0-4532 GCA_963996245.1 uncultured Planctomycetia bacterium
GGAGCCCTGCAATCACATCCGCATGATATTCGCCAAACCATCCCAGACCGATTACACCAAATTTCACCTTTCCCACCTGGCTGTCTCCTTTCGAGGGAACCACCCCTCGATGAACAAGTGCCGACCTTCATACGTTCATCACTTCTGCAACGGAGTGTGCAAACACCCGTTAACGTTCTAGTCCGTTTTAGTCAGACTCTGAATCTGCACACGAACTGCCGTATCAACCTGGGTCTTCACGCGATTAAGCGAGGAGGAATCCTTTCCGTACTGCTTTATCAGTCTTTTGGCAATCTGCCTTGGATTTTCCCATTGGGCATCGCCATCGTTGTTGAGATAAATCGGATTGGTAGCGGCCATCGTATGGTCTTTCATAGTTGGCCAGTACACGCCATCCACTCCGTCACCTAAAACGACGGCTACCATCCAGGCATCATGGGAAGGAGTGGTGACCGAAAATGAAAGCCACTCATCGGTCAATTTTCCAGCTTGAGTGGGGACAGACGCTTCCGACACCTGCTCGCCATTAATAAAAATCAAGGCACGACGAGGTCTAATCCAGGAGGGGGAAGATACCCGCAATGCTATTTTGATCTGTCGATCAGCAACCATTACCGTATCACCCATTCCGTAATCCTCATTGACCCGTACTTCTGTAAAGATACCGAAAGATGTCGAAATATCTCCCTTCAGAAACGCTGCACATGCTTCATCCACGGAAATCATGGAGGGAATGTCCGTAGACGACCGCACATAGGTGCGCCCCTGTCCTACAGGGGCCCCCACGGTATGACTATCGCTGCTACCGACTGCTTTGATCGATTCTCCATGATTTAAAAGAGCAAACCAGTCCACGCATTTGAAAAGCGGGTCATCAAGAATCCAGGTTGAGTTAACTAGTTCCATCGCGTCAAATTGAAATTCCTCTCCACCGGGTCGTTCTCCCGTAATTCGGTCAAGCGCCGTATTGGAAAAAGGCCCATCATCGATGGCCGGCCAACGGGGATGATTCAGAATTACGACACGTGCACCATGGGAACGTATTTCATCAATCCACTTTACCCAGTCCAGAACAGTACGGTCTGGAATTTCATCGTTCGGATCCAAAGGAAATGCATTAAAGTGCCCCAACGCGTTGTCAAGCTCATTGCCGACCACTGGAGTGAAGTGTTCTTCGAGACCGAGGGCGTGCTGATAAGGGGTATAGTCGACATTGTGATTATGATCCGTTGCGATCGCAAGTTCTACTCCTTCCCCTGCCAAGGTTACCTGTCTTTCTTCCAGTGTTGAATCACCGTGGCCACTGATCGTCAGCGTATGAAGATGCGTATCGGCAGCAACCCATCCTGTGGTATCTACTTCGTGTCGCAACGGAAGTGTTACGTCGACCACGTCATTCATGGTAATCTCCACGTCAGACTGACCCAGGCTCCATTCCATCCCCCGAGTTGCCCACACCTTGTACCGGCCGACAGGTAATTCAAACGATACGTCTCCATTGCTTTCGTAGATGAGTCCATCACGGACAGCCGTATGCAACGATTCACCGAAATAGATGCGAGGAAGGTTCCCCTTGTGGTCTGCAACCGTAATGCGGGCGGGAACCCCTTTGTCATTGGATGCATCGAACACGCGAATATGGATCTTGCCCAGACCAAGCACTTCACGAAAAGATCGATAATGAAGCCGCACCTTACCAATGATAATATCGTCCCCTACGACTGGCGTCGCAACTTCCAGTCGGTTGATGCCTTTTCGCAACAGACCTCCAGGTATCGCGACATGTTCTTTGCGCCGATCCGTGCCCGTGTCGAGGGTGGTTACCCTTTTTCCGTTAAGCGTAATTGTCCACGGATCATCGACATCTCTCTGCATCCATTCCAACGTAGTCTCGTCAGAAGAGGGAACGGCATCAAAGGAGAACAGATACGAACGTTCGGCTTCCGGTTGTGCACTCGCTTCAGTCCATTCAGGTGTGAGGGTATCCCCGATGTGTACAAACGAATCAAAGACCACCAATGGCTCTTGTTCAAACCCGGCAAGCAAGGCCACCACCAGCAGTGTCGCAACCAGGCTAACTTTTACAAGCGGTTTAATAAGGATCATGGTTCTCCATTCCTGTACCGAGGTTTTACGTTGTTGTAATAACCTGACTTTTTCGCTGGGCCGTTTCATATCCTGTTTATGAGTAGAAATAGTAATACATGATTACACCCCGATATACGGTAATCTCAGATTGTATGACATCTGTGCCCTTCCAGTCTGTTTGCATCTATGCAGGGTAATATCTCTGAAACACACGACCTCGCCATCACTTCTGCCAGATCAACCTCACACCTGTAATGGATCTTTTGACCCGCCCTCTTCAGACCGCCCGCCCTTTGTTGTTGTCGCTGCCTGTAACGTGTTTTTCAATGCAACAGGTAGCACATATTCGAATCTCTACGACATAAACCATTCCTCCCGGAAGAAAATCCGACTAAAATGTTTCTGTAACAGGACGATACGCTGGGTAGTCTGTTTCCCAGAGTGGTGCCGTTTCCAGCAAGTGCCGGGTTTTTGACAAAATCGACAGTTCCTGTTTCCTGAATTCCCGAGGTATCGCATGATGAACGTAATCGGTAATGCCCACAAACCATGCCGTGCGATAATTGTCCTGTCCCTACTGACGGGGTGGCTCACCGCACAGGACAATGTGCCTGCCATACAACCGATTGATTTTTTTGAAAGCCGTGTGCGACCGGTGCTCGCCGAACACTGCTATGGTTGTCATTCCCAGGACAGTGACGAAATTAAGGGATCACTGCAACTGGACTCCCGTGCAGGTGTTTTAAAAGGAGGCTCACGAGGCCCCGTTCTGGTTACAGGGGATCCTGAAAACAGTCTCCTGATTCAGACCATCAAACATCAAGACCTTAAAATGCCTCCGGGGAAATCCCTGACCGACAATCAGATCAGTGATATCTCCAAATGGGTAGCCATGGGAGCGCCTTACCCGCCATCGCGTGTCACGGAAGCACCGCAGGACAGACATTGGTCCTTTGAACCGATTCGGGATCCATTGATCCCAACTGTACAGGACGCAATGTGGCCACTTGTTTCGTTTGATGCATTTCTGCTTGCCAGACTGGAACAGGCAGGCCTTCAGCCAAATGAAGATGCGGATCGATACACCTGGTTACGGAGAGTTTTTCTGACCCTGAGTGGCCTTCCCCCAACAATCGATGACATCAACTCCTTTCAGCAGGATGACTCGGCAAAAGCTTACGAACGTGTCGTCGATCGGTTACTAAGTTCATCTACCTTTGGAGAACGCTGGTCTCGGTTTTGGCTTGATCTGGTAGGTTATGCTGACCAGATAGGGACATCGAATAATATCTATGCAGAACATGCCTGGAGATATCGGGATTATGTAATCAGCAGTTTCAATCACGACACTCCTTATAATGATTTTGTACGACAACAGATTGCCGGAGATCTTCTCGAATACCCCACCGTCCGGGCACAGGCTGCCAGCATTACCGCAACGGGTTTCCTTTTATTAGGCGACGTCGAGATAGTGGAAGCTGACAAAGCTAAACTGCACGTTGACATTATTGATCAACAAGTCAGCAAACTAAGCAAAGCCTTTCTGGCCCTTACCACGGGTTGCGCCCGTTGCCACGACCACAAATTCGATCCGATCTCACAGAAAGACTATTACGCAATCGGAGGTTTTTTTCACAGTACCGAATCTATTTACAAAACCAAACGAGGCGTCTGGAGTGACCTGCATACCACCAACCTTCCTGAAACTGCCAGGGAACGATTGCAGCGCAAGCAACACACTCAAAAGCATGAAGAGCAGATTTCCACATGGAAGCAGTCTCGAGACCGGACAACCGAACGCTTAACGGAGATCGCCCAAGATCTGGAGCAGATCGGGGAAACCGAACCCCCGCAAAAACTACTCGAAGAACAGACTCGCCTCAAAGAGAAGAGCTCACAACTGGATCGCAAAATCGAACATGGTGAGTTCTTTGCTCCTCGTCAACCTCGGACCTACGCCGTCCGCGACTCAAAACAGCCGACAAACATGCAGATTACCATTCGGGGAAACCCACGCGCGCTGGGTGCCGAAGTTCCACGTGGTTTCATCACATCCATTACAGCGCAAACACCCCGCATCGACAAACAATCCAGTGGGCGGATCGCCTTAGCCGATTGGCTTGTAAGCCGCAACAATCCTCTTACTGCACGTGTGGTCGTCAATCGAATCTGGCAAAAGATATTCGGCATAGGTCTTGTAAGAACCGTTGATTATTTTGGTGTGCGAGGAGACCGTCCTTCCCACCCTGAACTTCTGGATCATCTTGCTACGACTTTCGTGCAGGAAGGATGGTCACAGAAAAGATTGATTCGACAACTGGTGCTCAGCCGCGCTTTCCGTATGAGCAGCTCACACAATTCGCTGGCACACAAACACGATCCAGATAATCGTCTTTTGTGGCGCATGTCACGCCAACGACTCGATGCCGAGTCACTGCGAGACA
>CAXEIY010000272.1:0-25962 GCA_963996245.1 uncultured Planctomycetia bacterium
ATTTCCATTTTCAGAAATGTCGTCTACAGCACCTTTCCCGGTCTCGGGAGTATTCACTCCCAGCCATTCAAGTAACCGCTGCAGAGAACCGGGCGAGACTTCTTCTGCTTCCAGACTCTCCTGGGCCATCACGGCAATACCGTGATCTCGGAGTGCTGTATCAATCGGCCCCCTTACCAGGTCCATAGCCAATTTTCCGAGATACAACCCAATCAACGCCCCAATAACCAACGCGATCAACGACTTAAACAGGGTAACACGCAATTCCTCAAGGTGTTCCCCGAAAGTCATCGTTTTTTCATCAAATAAATCTTTTGGCGCCACCTTTGCCATCGTAGGATCAACCCTCTTTCACACCGTCCTCGTTGGGCGTTCAACCTTAGATCGCCTGACTCTTCAAGATCGTATCAGAGACTACTGTAACCGACAAGCGAAGCGATTCATGCAACGTGTAACTCGTGTTTCAGTAATAGCACGACTTCCAAACCCATCATCGGATAAAACAGCAGCCCGTACAACATGTCGGCTTCCGACACTGGTCGATTACGTAAAGGAACACTACAATTCTTATTGGACAATAAATTGCAAGTATTAAGACAGCGAAAGGTATTACGATGATCCGTATCGGAGTGGTTGGATTGGGTTTCATGGGGATGATTCACTTCTATGCAACGCGTAAAGTCCGCGGAGCCAAAGTCACTGCCATTTGCACACGGAATCCCAAAAAACGGAATGGCGACTGGAGATCCATTCAGGGCAATTTCGGACCACGCGGACAAAAAGAAAACCTTTCCGGCATTCATCAGTTTGACGACATTGACCAACTCATTCATTCTCCAGATGTCGACATGGTTGACATCTGCCTTCCCTGTGACATGCATCGCGAAATCGCAATCGCAGCCCTTCAGGCTGGTAAACATGTTTTCGTTGAAAAATCCATTGCTCTTGAAATTGCAGATGCCAATGCCATGGTCCGAGCTGCTGAAAAATCCGGCAAGCTGTTAATGGTGGCCCACGTGCTACCCTATTTTCCAGAATTCGCGTTCGCTAGAAGCTGTATTGAAAATGAGCGTTATGGGAAACTCACCGGAGCCCACTTTAAACGTATTATTTCACAACCTGACTGGTCGTCCGACTTCAGTGATCTTGAAAAAACAGGTGGTCCTGCTATCGACCTGCACATTCACGACACACATTTCATACGCCTGGTTTGTGGTATGCCCAAATCCGTATACTCCACCGGAGTCGTCCAAGACGGATATGTGCAGTACCTCACAACCCAATACCGTTTTGCTGACAATCCGAACCTGTCCATAAGTGCATCCAGTGGTGCCATTTCTCAATCAGGTAGAAGTTTCAACCATGGGTTTGAGATCTATCTAGAAAACGCCACTCTGCTTTATGAATTTTCAACGCTAGCCGGAAAAGCAAATCTTACCATGCCTTTAAGCGTATTGACCAAAAATGGTAAAGTGCTGCATCCTAAATTGCCGGGACCACGTATCACGAATACGGGCAAACCTCAGGATGATCCATCTATTACGGCGTTCAGTGCAGAAATCCGTGATGCGGTGAATGCTATTCAGTCCACTGAAGAGGCTCCTATCCTTTCGGGATCACTCGCACGCGATGCCCTGTTACTCTGTCATAAGGAATGCCAATCGGTAAAAAACAGCCGTTCCATCAAACTTAGCTGATCCGGCCCGCTACGCTCAAACATCTACCACCATACATTGCCTCCATCACATACTGGATTACCGTTGGTTCTAGATCCATCGGAATACCCGATCGATAGGAATGCCGTAGAACGATCGTAGCCATTACCGAATGAACGGAACCTTTGATCCGTTTTCAGTAAAGGATTGAAGGCCATGTAAGCGATTTGTTTTACCTGATGGCATTCATAGCTACTTTTGTAACCATATCCCCTTCTTTCCAAAGCGCTCTAACTGATTTTGCCGTACCATATTCCATGCGCGATTCATTCGCTGTTACTGGCACAATCAACGTGTATTTGCGTTGGGTTTCACGATTAAACCACTGCCCTGTGATCAAAATCATTTGGTCATTTGACAGGTTTCTCTGGCGTGTAATAGTTTGCTAATGCATTCAGAAATGCCAATTTTTTAAACCTGTCTTTGTCAATTCTCATGGTTTTTCTGTCACTGCGGTTTTCGCTGATAGTGACGGTTACGCAGTATACCGACCTCCTCCACTCGAACCGGTCTTGCTGAGCTGAAAGTGGTCTGTTGTTGCGTGCAAACGGGGGGCTCAATGAATCTCAAAAGACACGACTGCGCTGTGACACCGTACTGGAGACACCTCTGGCTAGTCGTTGCCTTGTTAATAGGCAACCATCTGATCACACCTGCTCGTAACGTCACTCAGGCTTCACCTCCGCGAGGATACTACAGACAGTCGCACCAAAAGGATAGCGCTGCCATCCGAGCCCTTTCGAGAGCCGAAGACCTCGAACTCGATTCACAATGGGGAGAAGCACTTAACTGTTATCAGCAAGGCCAAAAAGCATGGCCCAACCGGATCGAATTCAGAAAAGGCCGTCAGCGATGTGAGACCCATCTCGACAGAGTTCGTCGCTATCAAAATCACAGTTTTCGCGAAAGCGTACGATCCCTCACATCGCAACGCGCATTCGCTTTGTGCAAGGAAGTGTTGCAGACGATTCAAAGTTACTATGTGGATCGCGTAAATATGAAATCCATGATCGATCAGGCATCAGACCATTTTTCGCTTGCCCTGAATGATCCGGGTTTCATACGTGCCAACGCTTCAAACGCAACACCTGTTCAGATCCACCACTTACGATCTCAACTTTCCAATCTGAAACGTCACCCCATTGTCACAGTTCATGATGCACAAACGGTAGTGCGACATGTATCGCAAAATGCTTACGATACGATTCGCATGAAAACCGCTCCAGTAGTCATGGAATACATCATCAGTATCTGTTCTTCACTTGATATCCATTCGGGCTACTTAACCAGTGAAGCACTTAATGATCTTTACGCGCAAATTGATGGCAATTTTGTAGGGATTGGTGTTGAAGTCAAAGCAGATGATATCGGCCTTCGCGTACTTAGTGTGCTACCGGGTAGTCCGGCATTTGAACAGGGCGTGCGTGGCGGAGACCACATTACGTACGTGGACCACACCGCCCTGGCAGGAATGAGTACTGGGGAAGCTTCGAGCCGTTTAAAAGGTTCCCAGGGAACTCGAGTAGAAATTCGAATCCTCTCTGCCATGCAACAATATGAACGGACTGTAATATTACGTCGTAAGAACATTCTCATTAAGAGCATCTCTGAAGCACGCGTGCTGGACCGTGGCCATGGAATAGCCTATATCAAACTTGTTGGATTTCAGAAAAGTACCGTATCGGAACTGGAAACAACACTATGGCGTCTTCATCGACAGGGAATGCAATCACTGATTCTTGATTTGCGAGGCAATCCGGGTGGCTTGCTTACCAGTGCTGTAGATGTATCCGATCGATTTATCAATCGAGGACAAATTGTATCTACCCGGGGACGAGCTCCTGGACAATCACTGAGTTATTCTGCAGGACGCCCCACACGTACGTGGCACATGCCCATGGTCCTGATGATCGACAACGACAGCGCCAGTGCCAGTGAAATTGTCGCTGCTTGCTTGAGCGACCACAACCGTGCTACCCTTGTAGGTCAGACCAGTTATGGAAAAGGGGAGGTTCAGAGTATCTATCCCCTGGCTACGATTGGTGCCGGATTACGTTTAACCACCGCAAGATTTTTCTCACCTAATGGACGCGCGCTCTCTAAAAGAGGTGTTACTCCCCATGTTACGGTAAGTCAACGAAACGCGTCTTCCCGTGCCCGATTCCATCATAAAGAACCTGCCGATATTCAACTCCAAGAAGCCCTGAGCGTCGCCAGGGATCAGCTTGTACGCCGATGAATCAGACTCCGCCATCTCCCCTGCCTTCTGATCCACTTCCCACCTTCAGTACAACCAGTCTGACCATTTCCTGGCGACTACAACTGGACCACCCAATTTCACAAATATCTCTGGCGCGAGAAACCGGAGATATTCTGGCAAGGGATCAGCAGGGCTGCATCTTTTTGATTAACCGAGCAGGGAAGCTAAACGAGTCGATTCGAAGTCGACACGGTTTTCTGGATGCGGTCATCAGCGACAACGGTCAGCGTGTATGCGCAATCAGTGAAAAGGGAATTTTATACTGGCTGACCCGTAACCTGAAGCTGGACATGAAATTTTCGGTCGATTCTCAACCGGTTACGATGACCCTCAGTCCACATGGTGAATACACATTAATCAGTTTCCATCAAAACAACCCTGTTGTATACGACATCAAGGGGGAACGTATTGACCAATTCGATACAACCCAATCACTGGACTTTATGGAGTTCGTCAGTGATGCTCCTCATGTCATTACGGCCTCCGACACGGGCTCGTTAGCTCGGTATGCTGTCCATGGACCTCCTGTCTGGAAAAAAACAATCCCTGACCCAATTGATGATCTCTCGATCACCGGCAATGGAGATACCCTATTTTTAGCCACTGGATCCGACAGCCTTCAACGCTACTCGGGAAACGGAAAGTTTGAAGGAAACTACCAATTCAATGGCCCTGTTACCCACACCTGTTGCAGTTACCAGGGCGATTCTATCGTTGTTTTGGAACACGAGACCAACCTGGTTTTGATTAACCGAAATGGACAGATTCTTTGGAATGAGCAAATGACCACTCCGGTCACAGACCTCGTACTCGACGCGCTAGGAACAACGATCCTCGTTGCTCTTGAAAACGGTGAGCTCGTTTGTTTTTCGTCACTGGATTCCGCCAACTCAGCTACCACCAATAAACCAGAGGCCAGACAAACACCCTTGTCACAGGACCCGATCCCTGGTGCCGAAACCCTCCATGATCGCCTTCCAGGATTTTCACGTAAACCGTCATGGCGGCTCGATATTTCGGACGTTTCCCGGAATACCAGGGGATCTATTTTTCACATACAAGAGCAACCTTTCTCTCTTTCAGGATTTATACGTGACCGGCTACATATTTTTCAAATTCGAGAAAAGAAGAACACCACTTCTGACGTTACCGAACATTCATCATCCGATTCCAGTCGCCAATGGCATCGAAGTGAGCCCATCCCCGGTTCCGGAAAACTGATCAGTGGCGCTCCAGGAATTATTGTCGCAGCAACGGACCGTCGACTCATAATTTATAGCCAACGATCCAATGATTTTCAGCTGTTAGACCAGGCTTTTGCTCAGATTTCACATCTTGCATGCGTGCAACATCCACGTGTGATTGTAGTCATTGAAAGTGGAGACCAGGTTAACGGGATCTCCATTGACGGAAAACGTTTGTGGAGTGTTCATACGAAAAACAGTATCCATGAAGCAGCGACAGGCCTCCAAGGGCACATTGCGGTCACCACCGATCGGGGTGAATTACTTATTTTCTCTCACGAGGGTAACCAGGTCGGAAATTGGACACCGAGACAGCCCGACTCTCTGAATGTCGCCGGGTGCAACGACTGTTTTTTCACGTACCAATCCCGTGAACAGGTAATCCGCGCTCATGATGAAACCGGACAGGAAATCTGGAGTACTCTTTTACCTGGAGCTGCATGGAGCCTGCGTTATCTTGGCCATTTTGCAATTGCAACAACTCCTCAAAATCAGATTTTCGCAGTCGATCATACCGGACGTGTCTATGAATGCTCACGTGATCTTCCCGGCAGTGCAACTCCATGCTGCTCCATCGATGGTGGACTTCATCTTTGGACACAAACGGGAACGCAGGGTGAATTATGGGACTGGAATGGATCGGTCCGGTGGCGCACTCGCTTGCAAACGGAGATACCGGCCATCGTCCAGACCTCACTATCAGGAATGCTTCTCATCGACGGAACCACGATCAAATGGTTCGATTCTCAACACGGATCCTGATCGCATCTAGGCCTGGTCCAATCCCCACACAAACAAGTCTTTTCGGATCGGCTGTGGCAAACCATCCGAGCGTAAAACAAGAATCATTTCCGTTCCCGTACCCTTTGAATCGCTCATAGGATAGTGTAAGTATTTGGATTCACGCACCCACTCTAAAAGTTCAGGGTAAGAATGAAAAATCTGCCATCGTAATCCCTCTGCTGACAATGGATGACGTTTCACACTTTCAGTCACCAGTCGGATAATCGCATGTGGATGTCCACCGTATTCAACCAATCCACTCTTGTTCACCGCATGACCTCGAACCAGATAGGCCATGACAAGCCGATTTTTCACGGCAACCGAAACGTCCATTCCCGGCAGATTTAACAAGCTGCGAAAACAGTCTGGATCTCGAGTCATCCGAACAGGTTCTTCATCATGCAGAGCTGTCAAAGAGTCGAAGTGCAGTTGCTCCTGATATTCCATGAGTTCACAATCGATTGCTCGAGCAGTCATTCGGTCATAGGCATGTAACTGAACGGACCAACCACGAGGCACGATCGTTTCCCATCCCAGTTGATGATAAAATTCAGGAACCCCTGTCCACAATAATCCGAAATCATAGTTTTCCCGCACCATCGTCTTCTGTAAATCACGCATCAGCATGGAAGCATGACCTGCGTTTCGAAATTGTGGATCCGTAGCAACTAAAACAATCACTCCAACCTTGAAACACCGGGAATGAATCGTCATCTCACGTGGCCAGATTGCAGCATGACTGAGAATACGATTCTGGAGTTCTACCACTCGACAATTGTGAAAATTCGACGATGAGAACACCATCGGAAAATCCGTGACAACACTCTGATCATAGACACCACGCGAATAACGAAAAATTGTATCCAGTAATGCTTTTGACGCCGGTATGTCCTGGGCCCGTAGTGACCGTATTGCACTCATCAAACATGCGTCCGTAATAGAGACACGTTTTATTCGACTGAAAAACGATAGACGGTAACCTCCCGGTAACGGTCACCGGGGCGTAAAACGGTTGTTGGAAAGTCAGGTTGATTGGGAGAGTCTGGATAATGCTGCGTCTCCAGACAAAACGCTTCATGCTGCTTGAAGCCACCATTGAGAGGATCCCCCTCGAGAAAATTACCCGTGTAAAACTGCATGCCGGGTTGACTCGTGAGCACTTCCATCACGCGTCCACTGACGCCGTCCTTAACTCGTGCAGCTAAAGGAAGTCCCGTTTTCTGATCACGAACCACAAAACAATGATCGTACCCGCGCGGATTATTAGGTCCCTGCTTCAATACGGCGATACGTTCTCCGATCCTATGCGCAGTGGTAAAATCCATTACGGACCCTTTGACAGCAGCGAGCATACCCGTAGGAATCAGTGTGTCATCAACTTCCAGATAGTGATCTGAATACAGCGTTAATTCGTGATCTAGAATATCCACAACGGGTTCCCCTGATTCGACACCCCGAAGGTTCCAGTAAGCGTGATTCGTCAGATTAACCACAGTCGCTTGATCCGTTTCAGCCGTGTATTCAATCCGGATTGCATTGTCAGACGAAAGAGAATAAACAACCTGCACCCTCAGGTTACCGGGATACCCTTCTTCTCTGTCTTGACTGAAATAGGAAAATTTCACACCCACGCCCTGCTCGTTTTCCATCGTTTCTGCATTCCAGATCGCCTGATTAAAACCACGCATCCCTCCATGCAAATGATTGGGGCCATTGTTGATGGCTAAGCCATATTGTTGTCCATCTAACGTAAAGCTTCCCTTGGCAATACGGTTTGCGTAGCGACCAACAACACATCCGAAAAATGCAGAATGCTGTAGATAGGACTTCAGATCCGAAAATCCGAGGGTCACATTTTGAAATTTCCCTTCTCTATCCGGCGCTAGTACGGATACCAATGTTGCGCCGTAATTGGTCAACTGAATCTCAAAACCCTGCTGATTCGTACAGGTAAACAAAGTGCTTTTACGACCTTCTTTTGTAATACCGAACGGCGTTTTCACAATTTTCGCCCCTGCAGATTCTTTGGGGAAAGGAGTTGCTAATGCTACTTGTGTCCGTGTTTGTTTCTCTACTTGCGTGCCCGTAGAAACTCCATGTCGCACGATCTTGTCTTCTGCCTTTAACCCACTCCCTATCACGATCAAAATCCCTGTTACAACTACCAGAATGCGTGATTTCATACGGACCGTCTCCCTCCAGCAGAAAAATGATAATCGGATAACATTAAACTCAATGTCTGTTGATTTGCTCTCTGCCCAACATCATAACGTTGCTTACTGAATGCAGCCACGGTGCCTACGCATACACTGAGTGTTAATCTGAGTAGTCCCCTTACGACAATTCGTCTTCCTCACCACGGTTCGGTTCTTTCAATTTGACAGAAGGTCCTTCTTGAATAACTTGCGGGCACTCTGGAAGGGACCGTAAGAACGTCGACCCGTATGTTTTTGAAAGCACACGTGGATCCAGGATGGCAACAATACCCTTGTCTTTTGAAGACCGTATCAGGCGCCCAAAACCCTGTTTCAGTTTCAACACAGCTTCAGGTAGCTGATAATCACGAAAAGGATTTCCTCCGGATGCACGAATAGCCTCTAACCTGGCTTCCATGAGAGGCTCGCTGGGAACACGAAAAGGAAGCTTGGCAATGATTACGTTGCTTAGGGCGGATCCTGGCACATCTACTCCCTGCCAGAAGCTGTCCGTACCAAATAAAACCGCTCGAGGAGTTTTGACAAATTGTTGCAACAATCGAGTACGCGGCATCCCATCAGCCTGAGTAAAAAGTGCATAGCGTTCCTCAACTATCCAGGGTGTTATTTTTCTGGTAACTTCGCGCATCATGTCATAGCTGGTAAACAGAACAAATGCACGACCCTCTGTAATATCTAAGAGATTTGGAATTTCGCGTACTAGAGCGTTGACATAATCATCGGAATTTCCCGAAGGATCTGGCATGTCACGAACGAGATGTAAATGTACTTGCTCTGAATAATCAAAAGGACTCCCCAGTCGCAACGTTTTTCCTTCCGTAAACCCCAATCGTGTCTGAAGAAATTTAAAGGAAGGCTTTTGGCCAATCGATAACGTCGCACTGGTTAGAATAACGGTTGGTATCTGACTGAAGAGTTGTTCGCGGAGAGCCGATCCAACGTCAAGTGGCGCCGAAGCAAGAGTGATACGCTGTTTTCTACGACCACTTCTTTGCACCCAGTATACCGAATCCGGTAATTCCTGCTTCAACCACTCGTCAACAGACTGTGCCATTCCACGCAAACGATCGGAATACGCAAGAAATTCCTGCCGATCACCTTCATGGTCAAGCATCGTCCCTGTCTCAGCTACAGCACCTGCCAGACGCTTCAAAGGTTCCGTTACGTGATTGGTTACAGGCATCGGCTCTCGACATCTTCCATTGGCAGGTGCCTTCTCCTCCAACCATTCATGAACTTGGTTAAAAAACGATTCGCTATCATGGCGAATTTCACGAACCATCTCCTGGAGTTTCAGAAGACCGAAGTGTACCAGTAGTCCTCGGTTAGTACGGTCGTTGTAAAGTTTGTTCAGCAAATATGTAATCTGAGTATTGGAAGCATCCAGCCCTAAGGCATTGCCAGCAACATTTTCCAAAGTATGTGCCTCGTCCAATATGGCAACATCATAATCGGGCAGAATACTGGCGCCGGAACGTCGCAAATTCAGGTCACTGAAAAATAGCGCGTGATTGACAACCAGAATATCTGCATGATGAACCCTACGTCTGGCCCTGAAGTAAAAACAGTCTTTGTAGCTGGGACAATGACGTCCCAGACAATTGCCGTGTTCACTCTGAGATTCAGCCCATACTTCTCCTGAAGGTCGAAATGACAAGTCACTGAGACTTCCATCACTGGTCTGCTCTATCCAATTTCCAATCTGTTCGATTTCACGAAACTCGGCTTCTGCATCAAACATCGATGGGGCGCGTTTTTCTGCATTGTGAAATCGACGGAGACTCAAATAGTTGGACCTTCCCTTCACCAGCACGGCAGAAAACTCAACAGGAAGTACCGCATTGATAAAAGGGATGTCTTTCCCGATTAACTGTTCCTGCAGGCTGATGGTATGGGTGGAGATTACCACTCTCCCTGGTCGTCGACTGGATTCTGAAGGCGTCGTTGCCAGGGTGCGTTTTGAATCCGCAACTTCTGAATCGGATTGCCTACCAGCGGTATGAAGAATAGCCGGCACGAGATATGCAAAACTCTTACCAACTCCAGTTCCCGCTTCCACCATAAGGTGTTCTTGAGCCCCGATGGCATCTTGTACCGCTGCAGCCATCGTGACTTGCTGAGGGCGCTGTTCGTAATTCTGAAGGCGACGACCAACCGCTCCATCTGGACCGAAAATTTCCTCGAGTTTAATCATTCCACCGCCGTGGGATGGAACCCGCTAAAGCACGCTTCATAACTTGATTGTGCACTCCGAACACAAAGATATTTCGTCCGTCCGTATTACCTGTTATCGAAGGATAGGAACCAACGTACCTTCAAGTGGGCTTGAGGCCGTCGCATAGAGTTTTCTAGGAATCCGTCCTGCTTGACAGGCAAGATATCCCGACTGACAGGCTAACCGCATGGCATGAGCCATGCTTACTGGATCGGTTGCCCCGGCTATCCCTGTATTAAGCAGAACTCCATCGCAGCCCAGTTCCATGGCAACAGCAACATCGCTTGCCGTTCCGACCCCTGCATCCACAATCACAGGATATTCGGGATCCCCTTCCTTGAGGTACTCCAGGCAAATTACGATATTACAAGGATTGAGAATACCTTGACCACTTCCTATAGGACTGCCCGCCGGCATCACGGATGTTGCCCCTGCATTCTTGATACGGACCGCTGTGATCGGATCATCAGTACTGTAACACAACACCTGGAAACCATCCGCAACAAGACGTTCGGTTGCTTCTACTGTAGCCACGGGATCTGGAAGCAGCGTCTTTTTATCACCCAGCACTTCCAGTTTTACCCAATCTGCTCCAGAATTTTCCAGTTGGGTAAGAATTTCCCTGCCAAGACGTGCCACACGAACTGCCTCATCCGCCGTAAAACAGCCAGCGGTATTAGGTAAGATGGTGTAGCGACCGACATCCAAAAAATCGAGCAGGTTACGTCCTTCAGAATCAATAAGCCGCTCTCGACGCACAGCTACAGTCACTACATCTGTTCCGCTCGCATCAAGCGCTTCGGCCATCTGTTCATAATCCGCATACTTACCTGTTCCGGCAATTAGTCGACTCGATAAAGAGTGAGTTCCTACCTGAAGCGGCTTATTTTGAAACTCTTGAGACAGCGTCATTCGTTCTCACCCTCCTCCTACCAGTGTCACGACTTCTAACCGGTCACCGGGCTGAAGTACCGCACTACCATGTCTGTTTCGTGGGACAATGGCCAGATTACATTCGACAGCAATGTACTGGGTCCGAACATCCAGTTCATCCAGTAGTTCTGCAATCGTTGTTCCTTCAGGAACGGTCTGCAAATCACCGTTTACAGTTATCTCCACACTATCTCCCTTCCCAACGTCGCCTTTTCCCGGCTTACTGCCACCCCTCTCCATGCTCCGCTTCACCCATATTGGGCATGACCCGCTTCTCGTGCCATCCCTCCATCTCAATCTCAAACGAGCGTCATTCTAGGACTGCGTCTGTCTGGTCGTCAAGGTGACACCGTGCGTGAACAGATTGCATTTTTCAAACGTCCAATACCCTCTATCTCACATTCAATCGTATCTCCCGGATGCATTAACTCATACCCAATCGGAGTTCCCGTTGTGATCACATCGCCGGGGTGAAGGGTAAACACACGTGAAACGTAGCTGACAACCTGATCGACATCGAAAATTAAATCGGATGTATTGTGATCCTGTTTTAGTTCTCCGTTAAGCCAAGCGCGCAATTGTACATTGCGTGGATCCACCTCGGTATCGATGCAAGGTCCCATTGGAGCAAATTCATCACAGGCTTTGACAATGGCGTCCCCTGGCCCCTGATCTGAGAGATCCGAATGCAGGTATTCCCGACTTGATATATCGTTCATGCCAGTAAACCCCAGCACATAGTCACGTGCCTCCTGTTGTGGCACATCACGGGCTTTTCTTCCAATAACAACCGCGAGCTCCGCTTCAAAAATAGTAGCGGTGACAAGCGTAGGATAAGACACCGTGTCGTAGGGACCAACGACCGAAGTAGGTAATTTCAGAAAAAGTCGAGGATATTTGGGATATTCATTTTCTGACGAAAAGAGGTGCTTGAAGTTCATCCCTATACCAATGATTTTACTGGGCTGACACGGCGGCAGTAGCTGGCAATCCTTGGTGGAAAGTAATGTATCTGTAACAACGGGCGAATCAAACAGGTCACCCTGAATGCGCTGAATAGAATCTCCTTTCAATATTCCATAGGCAATTTCCTCGCCGCTCTGATATCGCACATATTGCACAATGGTTCCCCTTTATTCTGATGGTCAACCTCTCACACATAATGTCAGGGTTGTAAACAATAGCAATACCATCCCTTCGCATTCAACCTTTACATTTATCCGCACCTTGGGAAAAACCAATCGAAATCACACGCTCTGAATCCACATCTCTATTTCATTCAAGCAGTACCGTCCATCCCCAAAAAATAACTGAACTCCAACTCGCTGATCTGCTCCATTACACTTTCTCCCGCCAAAGGTTACAACTAAGACTCCTTCCTACCTGCCCCGTCCACCTGGACAACAACTTTCCTATCTCGAAGCAACCTTGTTCTTTGAACACGAAACGCTAGACTTGGCCATGCATACAAACGCCTGCAACAGTCAGGACTCCTTCTTCAGCTAGGACGATGAAAGGGCCTTGGCACGCACAGCAATTTGCAAAACCATTGGCCCCTATAGCTCAACTGGCAGAGCATTTGACTCTTAATCAAAGGGTTCTAGGTTCGAGTCCTAGTGGGGGCACTCGCCCTATATTCATTCGTTCGCACACAGCAACTGACACTTGGATATAGGGCATCCCATTTCCGACTGTGACTCAGTGCATTTCTCAGTGAAACACCAAAATGTGTGGATGACGGTTTGGACCCGATTAAGTAAACGTCTTGAGAACATGTCCAATAATTTTCAAAATGTCGATATTGGTAGCCTCATCCTTGATGGCCATCCGAACGGCATAGCGACCTAGGCATGGGCTCGTCGGATAAAGATCCCGAAGATAGAGACCGTGTTTCTGGCAGGCCGTGACAAACGCTTTGGCCGTTGGTCCATCACGGTGCAAAAAAAACATAAAAAAATTTGCAATACCAGGAATCACATCTAAACCGAGTAGACACAATTGAGCTTCCGTGTGTAACCGTTGTTCATTGGTGACTTCGTACTTTTCCCGATAATACCTGGTTTGTTCCATCGCACTGATTGCAGCCACCTGACCTGCCATTCCAACCATCCAGGGAGGTGTTCGTTGTCTAAGAAGTTTTATTTCGTCGGAGCTTGCCACTAAATAACCCACCCGTAAACCACTCAGCCCCAAAATTTTCGATTGTGATTTGACGATAGCCAAATTGGGGAATTCGGAAACACACGACTCCATAGACTGATCGTTATCGACATAGTCGATATAGCATTCATCAATCCAAACCCGCGTAGTCTTTGGGGTAACCATCAGTAACTTTCGCCATTGTATCTGGGAAGTAAAGCTACCCGTGGGGTTATTGGGATTGACCGATACCACAAGATCGTAGTTCCGCTCCATCTCCTGTTGGTATCTCTCCAATTGCAACTGATAGTTGTGTGCACGTTTGAGCTCCAGTCGATCAACTCGACAGCCAATCACATGTTCCAGCACATAAGCATATTCACCATAGGCAGGTTCTATGAGCAGCACATGAGAATCGGTGGTTAACCAGTGAAGGAACGTGCGAAAAATAAGATCTGAAGAACCCGCTCCAACGGCAATTGTGCTCTCTGGAATGGAACGACACTGACTGATCGCTTCGACCAGGCCTTTCGATTGCGCAGGAGGTGATGTTCGCGCAATCAACTCAACATGAGAGCGCAGTAATTCAACGGTTTGTGGTGCCGGTGAAAACCAGGCGTCCAGCACATCCGCATTTATCGCTTTGACGGGATGGCTGATCCATTCGAATCGATCCCCAAGTTCGCGTACTGATTCACCTCCGTGATAGCAGTTATTTTCTTCCTGCAAAGCCGGTTCCTTTTCCACATGCCTTTCCCATGATCTCCCGGTCGAGTCGAACGTTATCTCTCTTAACTCAGACCAGATTTCCTTCCTTCACCTTTGAAAGATTACCGAAAACCTAATCTTCCGTTTGAGCTGGCACATCCAGCTTGATCCAGGAGCTTTGCGTCACCAATTGATTCAGGGAGGCAAATGAAATGTGCGCATTGGTGGCGTACCGAGGGGAACGATTAGCAGGGAAGGTAGCCAGCGTCGCATCTCCAACCAGAAAAACATTAAAATCACGTGAAAGATTTTCATATCCGGCCGTGGTCGAACAGAAACACATATCGGTTGCGTACCCGGTCAACAAAACATGACGGACCCCTCTGCTTTTGAGATAATCTCGTAATGGCCCGTACCCTTGTTCGTCGTAGTAAACGATGTCATCATCTGCCATGTCGATATGGCTGCACACGGGTATTGGAAGGTCCCAGAATCCCGCATTGTTATAACGTGCTGTGGCATCGAGACCGGGCATTTGCCTGAAATAATCAGCAACGGGTGTTTCTCGAGATATTTCCAAAGTGGACGGTAACGCTTCACCTTGATACTGAAATTGTCCGAGAATTCGAGCCAGATCGCGTCGCCCCTCAGCCCGCTCGTCCTCAGAAGGATTATGGTGTATGGAGCGATAGAGTTTCTTATGGGTCGGATACTCTTTACCCCGCAGGCTATACAAAACTAGAGATACGTGTGGGCGGAGACGTTTAAGAAGAGGGTCTATTACCTGTCTGGTGTGATGGCCGGCCAATTCGTTTTTCTCTATGGTACAAAAATCGGCTACTCCAGCTGGTTGCGGTGTATCCCACCCCTGTCCATCATCAATGCCCCAGGGATGAACCACTACCACTGCAGTACGTTCTGCAGACAGTCGATTTGGCATCTCGATAATTCCACGTGCGTTATAACAAAATCGCCACGCCCGAACGCTCAGATCGGCACGCTCGTCATCAACCAGTCGCGGTGCTTCATAACGAACGGTCTCTTCAATAGGCTGGACAAATTGAGGCCAATCAGCCAACAGAGGCTGGGGATCTTTCATACGCACCAGTCGATTCTCGTAAAGACGGGTGGTCTTAACTCCGGTGGCATCATTGGTGGCTGGTTCATTTCCGACGAGGGGCACAAACAGAACCGCTCCCAACCAATTAGCAAGCAGTATGAATCTTGTCATTTACTTTCTCCGAATGATCAATCAGTAAGCATGTTTCATATTAGAGAGCTATTGCACAAAACACCCACATCGGGTTCGTCATTACCTCTATGGAAGCATGTTCAAAACCAACTCTGATGCGCACAATTATAACAGGGTATACGTTCCTTCACAGAGAGACGTCGGGGTACTGTTACAACACCGAATTTTGTAATGAATCGTAGCACAAGCAACAGGACAATCTCTAAAGCGTCCATTTTCATAAACGGGCATTCTCTTCAAGCGATTACCCCTAATCCACGGATCGTTTCTGAAGCAGCACGATCGGTTTTTGCATTTGCTGTGGATCAGCCCCTGCACTCGCCTGAGGTGGAAAATGCACAAAATGCAACCAACTGCGCCATGGTTTGTCCTTGCCATGATAGGACTTCAATCTGTGGGTTGAAAAATGTTTCCAGGCGGTAAACGTACCGTCACCATCAATAATGATCTGTTCCTTTCCCGCTTCTCCAAAACGGTCAAAGGCGATGGCCAAACATCGTTTACGATCCATCACGTGAGCCCACCCTTCCGCTCGAGACAAAGCATTCGGAGCCATGACAAATGGCGATCGCACCTCTCCATTGCCGCGCAAAACACGCCACGGCAGACGATCTTTCACCTCGTTTTCTGTCTCGGTTAACTGGGCTTGAAGCTCAATAGAATGGTTGGAAAAAAGCGATGTGTAAACCGTTCGGGACGTCCCCAGATCAACCAGAATTGGATTTCCGGAGTCAGGACTATCTAAATTCAGATGTAGATTCATTCCCAAAGCCGCAACACGATTTCCTGGATCCATGACCTGTAATTGCAACTCTACCCAGCTCACTGGACTGGGAAAAATCAGATCCGCGGTCCACCGGACCCCTTGTAACGCGGGATGTATTTCGGATTTCTGAAAACGTAACACAACCGTCATGGTTCCTTCTCGTATGACACGACTGCTGGTACCCTCCCCCCCTAACGGATGTACTTTTCCCTTCTGATCCTGAATCATTAATCCGGTTGAATCGGGGCGAAGATGTTCCGAAGGCGGAAAGTCCAGGGACTTCACAAATCCTGCAAGATCACGAGGGATGGTCCACCGAAGATACGGGGCATTGGAAATAATGTAATCCTTATCTATTTCCGTCAGTTCATGTCCACGGTTTCTTTCAGGACCAGACGGCACATCGTCGCCGTACTGAACGACATACTCACGGATTTCGTTAGGAGCCAGTTGCGTAGTGAAATCAAGCCACCATTCCGAAGCGATCCGGTCACCCACATTTGAATTCGTACCTGTTTGGGGACGAAATTGAGCGACAATGGGTTTATCTGCATGCAACAGGCGAAAACCCGTCGTCACGGGAACCGCCCGGGGCAAGGTCAATTTTCCGTGAACCGGATAGCCCCCTCTTCGGATTCCCGCCGGTTCGTGAATTTCAATCCAGATCTGCTCTGCTGTACAGACACTCAGTAAGTGAAAGGCTATCAAAACACCAAGCCCGCGATGGGAAAAAGACCACTTCCTGCGATTCATCGTTACCAGGGGTAGGTATGTCATACTTCTCTCGCTAATCGATCTTTCAGTGTTCATCTACTTGTCGGTGATTGTACATGCCACATCGTCCTGGCACAAAAGAACCAATCCAACTTTTACGGTCCTGACCAGAATAAAATTTTCCTTTCCCATTTCCCCGTGTCATTGACCTCTGAATTGCAAAGATAAGAGTTCATTAGCAACACGCTCGAAGTATTGATTCGATGAAGCACGGTACCTGTATATCGAAATAGCAAAGCCGGTATCGCTTCACGATTCGATAAGATCCGGAAGAGTCCTTTGCAGCACTCATCGTGCCCTATAGAAATTCGCGCCAGATCTACGAGACAGAATCAGAAGTCCGGTTTGGATTCCTCAGTATTAGATCAAGGTCATGTCCCAGTTAAACATAATTTCCTAAGCGGCAATGGCTAGCACCGGTTTCCTAAACCGAAGGTCACACGTTCGAACCGTGCCGGGGACGACATTCCCTTAAATAGAAGGCGAAGCTGTGGGAGCCTACGCTCTTTTGCGAGTTCTCCGCCTGCTGGTTAATTCCACAATTCCGAAGAGAACAAAAAGCGGTCCATTCAGCAAGCCTACAGCAACCACTCCCTCGAGAATATACACTTTGCCCCTGAAGCCACTGTGAGCGCCAGACAGCAATCCAGTTGCAGTCGCAAGAATGAAAAATATACCCCCTAAAGCGATGGCTGCACTGATTATTGCCAACAGTTTAGTTTTCTTGGCAGACGCCAACAGAACCATCAAAAGCGACATCCCGAACGGGACTGCCAGGATGATCCAGCCCACCACAGGCCCCTCGAAAACAAACCTCAAAACAACAATGGCTGCGATGAGGGCTACGATGAGGCAGTTACGTAATAAATTTCCATCCCATTTCATCATAATAGAGCATCGGTTTCCTAATCGGAAGTTCCCCCAGCAACCCGGGACTCTGAAATGGAGAGAGGTTCGGACCAATGTTCATAGAGCGACTGTACCGTCGAAGGCAGATTTTTCCAGACATCACGACGAATGCTCGGAACCGTATTATCTGTCTTACCCGTTGCATCTAACATCCGTTTTCGATCTTCCGATCCTGGACGCAACACTTCCAGATTTAACCACCAGGGAGCATACCGAACAGCCAGTGCCACACGAGGTTCGGTATCAAGGTTAGCGGCGGTGGCATGCCAGGTTCTACTGTCCATCACCAGAACACTTCCTGCAGAACCGGTAATATTGATTTCGGCGGGAAAAACCGAAAGCGGATCTGGTCCGCCAACAGCCGTCGGATTGGTAGACCGCCGATGGCTTCCTGGCATTATCAGTGTTCCACCATTCTCCCTCTCGAATGGTGAAAGCATCCATAGCGTCGTGACGTGCATGACCGTATCCGGATAAGGTGATGCGAGATGGCCAGCGTTGTTTTGATTAAAAGGCCAGTCCGCATGCCAGCCACCGCGTTCGTTTCCCGGATAATTAATAATCGCTGAGGTAAATGATATCCGTATGTTTTCTCCCAGCAAGCGACCGACAATCGCCAGCACTCGGCTATCCGCAAGATAGGCAGCAAACGATTGATCATGATTGATAATACTGGGAGTGAATCCTACTCTGTTGCTGGATGCCATTCGGCCGGTTTCATAGTTTAAGTGTTCGCGTTCTACCGCTTCAATGATCCGGTTGCGAATTTCATAACACGGCGCAGTGGGAATAACCTTTTCGAGAATACAGAATCCGTTCACATCCATCTGAAATGCCTGTTGCTCAAGCGACATACTGCTCATAGTCGTTCTGATTCCCTTTCCTTTGTATTCCGGTATTTTGTACTTAAGGAGTAAGTTCGGCAGCCAATGCTTTGTCCAACTTGAACGACTCCGCGCGAAAAGCCTGTGCAACCTGATCTGTGTTCCGTGCACCAATCAGAACACTGGTCACCCCCTGCCGAGACAAAGCCCAGGAAAGTGCGATCTCTACCATCGATCTTCCTGATTTTTCCGCTGTAAGTTCCAGCCGCTCGAGAACCGCAAAACCTTCGTTAGTAAAGTAAATCGGTTGATGACCAGGAATGACATCAAAACGTGTCCCTTTGGGAACTTCCTCATCACGGCGATATTTTCCTGACAGGAAACCGGCGGCCAGTGGACTGTACGTTAAAACACCAATTTCCTGATCACAGCAAAGCGGCAGTAAATCCGGCTCAATTTCACGTTGAACAAGATTGTAAGCGGGTTGTACCGATTGCATACATGCCCACCCATGCGATTTCGCTTGAAGCAACCCTTTTGCAAGTTGCCATGCCTGCCAGTTGCTGCAACCTACAAAGCGGACCTTATCCTGCTCAACCAGGGTTGTAAGTCCAGCCAATGTTTCTTCCAAAGGAGTCTGATCATCCCAATGATGAAGCTGGAAAAGATCTATTCTATCGGTTTTGAGTCGAGTCAGGCTTTCTTCAGCTGATTGAATCACGTGATCTTTAGTCATGGTGCCGAAGACCTTGGTAGCCAACACCACTTGTTCACGCAATCCACGATCAGACATCCATTTTCCGAGAACCGTTTCCGATGCTCCCTGAGCATAAGAAGCGGCCGTGTCATAAAGATTGATTCCCTTTTCCCAAGCGTGATCAAGCACTTCAAAAGAAACGCGTTCATCGATCTCTCGGCCAAATGTCACACATCCCATACCAATGGAACTCACTTTCAGCCCGGTTGTTCCCAGATCGCGATATTCCATAATGTTTCGATCCTCCTCTATGTCGCTATTTAAATCGTAACTGGTTTCTTTTCGATAATCCTTGTTCAGCGTTCCCGCCGAAGAGCACTCTTAAACTCTCCTCTTAATAGGTCATTATTCCTATTTCTATTATTCAGAAAATATCACGCACTGCCGTCCATACCAAGCACATAAGGATCTGACCGGTATTACACGACACTCATACAGGTACTGCCATTCCAAACGTGATCATTACAACCAACACCAGAATAGTTCGAGATCCTGCCATTCGGAAGAAAACCAAGTGTTTGATAAATACCTGGCCTACCATCAGGACGGAACACACTTTGCACGACAGGTCTAGCATTGAACAAGATATCATTCAGTCCCCCCCCTCGATGAAAGCATGTTTACAGGAAATATGACACGCAGCCCAGAATCTTTGAAACCATCTGAAAACGTGCTATGGTGCTTATGATGCGACAACCATGACCCCGATGACCTGAAAGAAAACCGTTAACCGACACAACGTATCGAATAGCCACCCTATTTGCATGAACACCACATCACGATCCATCTGCCTTTCCATGGTTATGACGCTCCTTCCAGTTTCCATTAAGGAAGTAATGCCTCATGACCCCAGGCCTCTTAACAGAAGTGTCCATAACGATATTATCGTTGAACCTCTTCCTCTGAATGCAGCTGAAGGAAGTCGCTATCCGTTCATAACCCGAGGAGCCGATAACCGAATTTATACGTGTTGGACAGAGCCGGGCTCAAAAAACAATTTCAGCCTTCGTTTTTCGGCCTATCTTGACGATGCCTTTCGTAATGTCCGGACCATTGCACAAGGCACAGACTGGTTTGTTAACTGGGCTGATTTCCCTTCTATTACGGCACTCTCAGATGGAACGCTTGCCGCACATTGGTTGACTCGTAACGGCAAAGGGGCCTATGCATACGGCATACGTATTTCCTGTTCAACGGACGAAGGAAACAGCTGGACACCCTCCTTCTGGCTGCACGATGACCAGTCTGCATGTGAACACGGTTTTGTCTCGATTCTTCCGGACGACAATGGTCGATTCCTTGCAATATGGCTGGATGGAAGAACCATGGAAAAAACGAATAATACCCAGCTGCGGATGCGCCACTTTGATGCCAACGGAATAAGGGACAAAGAAATTCTACTGGATTCACGGGTGTGTAGTTGCTGCCAAACGGATATGACCCGAATCGGGAAAAAGGTACTTGTTGTGTATCGTGATCGAAGTCCTTCAGAAATCAGGGATATTTCCAGAATAACTTGGAACGGAACGGCCTGGGAACCACCACACAATTTACATGATGACAGTTGGAAAATACCGGGCTGACCGGTCAATGGCCCGTCAATTGCGGGCCGTGCGACGCAGGTTGCTGTCGCCTGGTTTACTCGCTCCCAAACAAAGGGCCCCTGTGTACAATTGGCCCTTTCCAGTAACAGTGGCAAAGATTTCCAACACCTGATTGCCCTGGACAAACAACGCCCCTCAGGTAGGCCCGCTGTCACTATCCTCGATGACCGGTCTACCGTCATTACCTGGCTCCGTCCCTCCGGCAAGCAAGCGGAACTACGGGCTGCGCACGTTACCGCAGACGGTAGAGTCACCGGCGAAACGGTCATAGCCCCTGTCTCTGCTGGACGGGCAAGTGGCTTTCCACGACTAACTGCCGATGGTCGGTCTGCCATCGTAACCTGGACTCAGGGAACACCACCGCAATCATTCGTACGTGCAGTACGCCTCTCTTTCGATCCATAAGCAACACGTACGATTGGGGGCAATCCAGCACATGGACGAATAAACGAATCGGCAACCTTACGGATTACTTCCAAGTAACGCGACGCCTTTACACGACACTTGTTAGTAACATCGTTCAACCATACACGGAATCGTCTGTTCACCCGGAATGGTTATAACCCGACTTATTGGAGACTTTAAGTGGGCTCTGCCTGAAAAAAACACTCCCTATCCACTGCCAATCGAAATCCAATTGAACTGGATTGCGAGTGTCAGAAGAATACCTGCAGGTGAAATCACGGCCAGAGCAAGACCACAGACCCACAACCAACCGGTTGTCCAACGTCCCGGGCGAATACTTGGATCAACCTTGAAATAGCGAAGATACAACACACCCAATCCCAAAACAGGATACATCATTGCACCGATGATGCTACTTGTGACACCGAGCATCTGAGGAGGGTTGGCAAACAACCAGTAGGCGATCGTAAACATTACCAGGAGAAAAATCACAAAGATGCGAATGAATCGCAAACGGGTTCTGTAATCGTTGCGATTGATAATTCCCATGACACCAAGCGCATCGGTCATAAGTCGGGAACTTCCTGCAACACCTGCCAGAACCGTTGAAAACAACACAAAAAATGATCCTACAACAAACAGGGTCGCAGCCCAACCGCCCAGACTATCGGTAAAAATGGCACTTAGTGTCGAGATCGTTTCAGATCCATCTGGATCGAGACCTTGGGCATGAAGAATAGCCGCACCCAGGAAATAAAAACATACGGTACTAACGGTGTAAACGACCATGGTAACCAGGACATCCGTATACATCACTCGAATCCATCCCCTGGCACGTCGGGACCATGCCTCATCGTCCTGCTTGACTCCGACGTTACGCGCGTAGCCCTTCTCGACGCACCAATAGGTGTAATTCCACATTTCACCGTAAGCCACGCCCGTACCGGCGTACATGGCCAAAGCCGTCAGTGCTACCGTCGTAGTCAGTGGATCAGGAAATTGAAACAACATCCCTTGCTGAATGTCGTCCCAGGTAATAGCAAATCCCGTCCACTGCAACAGGACCGTACAGACCAGTGTTAGAAACGTAAAGGCACTCACTAATACGACCAGTGTCTTTTCCAGTGACTGGTAACTTCCAACAATCAGAATTAACGCAGCAAGTACGGCAACTCCGATGGCCCAGACTCGTGCACCACCGGCACCAATAAACCCTGGCATCGCCATTTCAAGAGTCTGCCCCACCGCGCCAAGAATAGCTCCTGAGTTAACAAAGGTGAGTAGAATGGCCACAAGCCAAAGCCACATGAACCAGTTGACCATGGGGCGTTCACATGGAATGTCCGAAGATCGTTCCCGACTTGCCAGCAAACCTCCCGCGATGATTGATACGAAAACCACTCCGGCTGCAACCAACACAGCCATCATGCCCGTTTGCCACCGTGTGTCGAGCTGGACGAATATCGCCGTACCCAGGACACTGGCGGTAACGACAATCGACATCCATGGCAAACCCAACCAGACTGGACGAAGGGTTGCAGGACCAGGTAATTGATTGAACATCTCCAGAAATGTCTGACCGCTAGAAATCGTATGACGCGCCAGTTCCGCCTGAACAACCACTTTGATAAAACAGGATAGTAGTAAAAACCATAACAGGACAAAACCCGCAACGGCGCCGAGTTTGGTCGTCATGATCAATTCACCGGAACCCACAATCGAGCCGGCCAGGATCATACCCGGTCCCAACTGTCGAAACGTGGGCCAAAATCCTTTCGGGGGCGCTTGAACGTCCTCCAGTGTTCGTGAATACGGGTCGTGGTGTTCTGGTTCAGACAGTGGTGATTCGAAGTCCGGCACGCGCAATTACCCTGAAAACGAAAGCTCTCGACAATGACCGTATGATTATTACCTGAAAACAGTCCCCTGGAAACTTTCTTTACCTAATGGTCCTAAACACATTCTGTCGCCGGCTTCCAGACAGCTCCCCGCCTCGGTAACAGATCGCCTTCCATACCTTGAAGAGTACCACTTTGCCCGTAATGGCAACACAAACATACCCATCCCTCATTTCTTTGGAACAGACAACGGCAGGAATTTCCAGCTGTCACTACGAAAAGGACTTGCCGGGAGGCCTGATCGATTTACCAGGTTAGGCATAGCCTGACTCGTAAACCCATATCGGACCGCTTGAGGTTCCGGTACCGAGCCTGAACTAACCACAATTTCCTCACCCTCAATAACGGCTATTCCGGGATAAAAGACCCGATCCTGCCCGGCAATCTGAAAGTCACTGGGAGATTTGCCATCATTGGTTGCCAGTCCCTTCCCGACATGATCGAAGGTGACACGAGCCTCTCCACCATCAAAAATGGCTTCTCTGAAAAGAGGCCCTGAGTAATCGACCTTCCTTGCATAATCCTTTGCCAGGGCCCATAGAGCCAGACGTCGGCCCACCTCCTGTTTGTTCCTCGGATGAATATCCGTACGATTTCCAATATCCATTGTCACAACCATACCGGTTCCAGATACCGACAGTGTCTGAAGCTGGGCTTCACGTAGATAGGCTGCATTCCGATCAACGTAATCATAGGGAGCTATCTGGACAAAGTAGAAGGGGAACTCGTATCCGAAAACGTCACGCCATCGGCGGATCATGGTAGAAAACAGGGCCCGGTACTGGTTGGCCTGACTTACATTGCCTTCGCCCTGATACCAGATCACCCCTTTTATCTGAAAGTCTCGTAGCGGATGGATCATGCCATTGAAAAGCCGTGTGGGAATTTTCTGACTCGGTTCTTGTGGCAGCTCTCTGGCCTGTTGCAGATAGGATGCCAGGCCCAGTTGCTTCAGTCCTGCTTCCGGCGTCCAGGCTTCCGCAGACGTCCCTCCCCAGGAAGCATCAATGATCCCAATGGGAACCTTAAGCTGCCCATGCAACATCCTGGCAAAAAAATAAGCGGTTGATGAGAACGTGGCAACGGTATCTGGTGTGCATGACTGCCATCTGCAATCAGCAAGCGGAACTCCGTACATGAGAATTCCAGATTGCACATCCTCAAGTGGCGTTTTACTGCTGAAGTTTCCGGACTGAAAAAGACGGATGTCTGGATAACGAGCAGCTGCTACTTCCTGGTCCGCCTGCAGGATACCCGTATACGAAGAGGACACGTTAATCAAAGGCATCTCCATATTTGATTGTCCGGACGCAAGCCAGACTTCACCAAATAGAATGTCTTCGAGTGCTATCCGATTATTACCCGAAACGATTATTGTATGCGATGTACCGGCCTCTTCCGTTCGAATACGAACCGCCCAGTTACCCTCTAGATCAGCCCGAGCATGCACGGGCGCATCCATCCAGTCACCTTTTACAGCAATTCGTTCCTTAGGGGTTGCCCACCCCCAAATGGTAACTGTACTGTTTCGCTGTAACACCATGTGCGAAGCAATGATTTTGGGTAACTGTATATCAGCATAGCTGGGTGTGCCCCACACCAGTAATAACAACCATCCATATTGCTTCATGACATGTTCCCCAAGAGCACCATCACTCATCCCCGCCGAAGCCGTTGATCGTGGTATTCAGAAAAATTTGATCTGGTTTCATCATGACTGATTACAGATCGGTTTCTATCACCAACCTTTCCAGCTTCCATCCGCATGACGATACTGTCGATAGGTCATCGCCTTATCGTAAGGTAACTTGGCAATATCCTTTTCCTTTACTTCGATTCCTAGTCCCGGTCGGGTTGGTAAATTAACGAATCCTTCCTGGAGTCTGAAATCATGTTCTATGAATTCATCAAATCGACGAAACCATGTTCCAGACACTTCCTGTATCAAAAAGTTACGTACAACGGCATCCGCCTGTAATAACGCGGCAAAATGTATCGGTCCACTTGCATTGTGAGGAGCCATCAACATCTGGGCATACTCAGCAACACGGGAGAGATCCAGAAAATTATCAATACCAAAACAGTGACTGATGTCCGGCTGCAGAAATGCGCAAGCTCGTGCATCAATCACTTCTTTAAAATCACGGTACGCAAAAAGCTTCTCTCCGGTAGCAATAGGAACAGGGCTCTTCTGAGAAATCTCCTTCAAAACATCTACGGATCCAACCTTGCATGGCTCTTCAAGAAACAAGGGGCGATAGGGCGATACGGCGTGCGCGAAGGCTAGGCTCAGTTCTGGTGCGGGGCTTCCGTGCGTGTCCAGTAACAACTCCACGTCATCACCCACATCCTCACGAACAGCTCGTACAATATCCACACAGTGGTCCAGTTCACGTCGATCCATGGCCCATGTACGACCTTCCAAGGGATTCCCTTTCAGGCCTCGTGCGCCGGATTCGACTGCTGCGCGTGACTGGGAACGGGCCTGATCAATGGAATCAAAATTTAATCCACCGTTGTCATATATCAGAATTCGATCCCTTTGACGTCCACCTAACAA
>CAXEIY010000273.1:0-25408 GCA_963996245.1 uncultured Planctomycetia bacterium
GCAAGCTGTGGTTGCTACCGTTTTTCACCGGTGTTTTCTCGTCGTGATATGCTTCGGCAATCCGCTGTTGGATTCGGGTGGCTAGCGGCAGCTGACCTGCTCAGTACACAGCGACCTGCAGCAGCCGCTCCGGCCGGGCCAACAAGCGGCGGGACCCATTCGCTGCAAACCCGGGCTTCTCAGTTCAGTCCTCGAGCCAAACGTGTGATTTTTCTCTTTATGCATGGTGGTCCTTCCCAGGTAGACACCTTTGACTACAAACCACTACTTACGCGTGATCACGGGAAACCGTTACCGTTTCCCAAACCACGGGTTTTTTCGAGTCAAACAGGTAACTTGCTGAAATCACCATGGAAGTTTCGTCAATATGGTCAATCGGGTGCATGGGTAAGCGACCTTTTCCCTCAGGTGGCCCAACACGTCGACGATATGTGCATCATCAATTCCATCTATGGTTCTAATTCCAGGCATGGGGGTGCTTTACTGGAATTGCACACAGGCAGTGACACCTTTGTTCGTCCCAGCATGGGGTCCTGGGTTAATTATGGCTTAGGTACGGAGAATCAAAATCTTCCAGGTTATGTGACCATTTGTCCGTCCCTGACCCATGGTGCTGAAAACAACTGGAGTTCGGCATTTCTGCCGGCGGTGTATCAGGGCACGCCACTGGGCAATGCGGCCACTGAAGCAGCAAACGCACGGATTCCTTTTATTAATAATCCGGATACTCCACTGAACCTCCAGCGTATGGAGTTGGATCTGCTTCAAAAAATGAATCATCAACAGCTTGAACAGGTTGGTCCGGATTCCGATCTGGAAAGCCGGATAGAATCCTTTGAACTTGCCTTTCGGTTACAGAAAGAGGCGCCTGAAGTACAGGACATCGAACGTGAGACGAAAGAAACACAGGAACTCTATGGAATCGATGATCCGATGACTCGCGATTTTGGTATTCAGTGTCTGATGGCGCGTCGCTTTTCCGAAGCCGGTGTGCGATTTGTTCAGGTATCGCACAGCTATAAATGGGATCAACACGCGGATCTACGTAAGTCTCACAGTAATAATGCAAAGGAAGTAGACCAGCCAATTGCTGCGTTGCTAACAGATTTGAAACAGCGTGGATTGCTGCAGGACACACTGGTTCTCTGGGGTGGCGAGTTTGGTCGGACACCGGTAGCGCAAGGTAATGATGGCCGTGATCATAATCCCGAAGGATTCACCATGTGGCTGGCTGGTGGCGGAGTTCGAGGAGGGATGCGTTACGGAGCTACCGATGACTATGGCTATTTTTCCGTTATAGACAAAGTTCATTTTCATGATCTGCATGCCACCATGCTGCACCTGCTGGGTATGGACCACACACGGCTGACGTATGAATATGGAGGCCGTGAATTTCGCCTTACTGATGTACATGGAAGAGTGGTGCACGAAATTATCACGTGAATCAGAAGCGGACCTTTGGGCGGTGTCTGGTTAATGGACGGACTCTCCCCTTTCCTTAAACCCTGGCAGTGACATAATGCTGAGTCGGTGCCCTCCCCTTTTTCTCAGCTGGCTCTGAGTTTCACATTTGCCTTAGGGGCTGTGTCGATCGGCATGACCCAGGACGACTGATGTCTTTACCGTATCCGGATCGATACCGTTGGCTGGAAAGTGGCAAGACGCATGTCATGTTTCTAATGGATGAGGACCGCTATCGGGTAAGAGAGTTCGTAGGGGGCAACCGGTGCACTGAGGCGTAGTGCCACAGTAGTCATGCCCCACCCGCACGAGCAGAGCGTGAAATTCCTGGTAAAACTTCACATCTTCAGGGAAGTTTGATTCGAAGCAATTCTTTAAGCGTTCATAGTTAAAGGGAGGAGTGTACCACCCATGACGAGCGCAGATCCGAAAAGTATAGGTGTCGACCACAAAACTTGGTTGTTCGACGGCGTATAAAATAATGCAGTCTGCAGTTTCAGGCCCGACCCCGTTGATTTCCAGTAGTTCACTGCGCAACTGAGTCAACGGAATGTGAGCGAGCTTATTTAATGAGCCGTTAGATCTGGTAATCAGGTACTCAAGCACATTGTGCAGTCTCTTAGCCTTGATACGGTAATAACCGGAAGGACGAATGAGTTCTGCAAGCCGTTGAATCGGTACACGGAACAACCTGTGTGGATCCAGAAGTCGTTCACGTTTCAGATTATCGAGGGCGCGGGTAACGTTTTTCCAACTGGTGTTCTGAGTAAGTATCGCTCCCACAACTACTTCAAAAGCAGTTTCGGCCGGCCACCAGTTTTGAAGTCCATAGTGAAGGTTCAGTAAGCGATATGTTTTTTCCAACGCGGACAAGTGCGGCATGAAACGAGCACCTATGGAATGAATGATCCTGATTCTCTACTCTGGCACAATCGAAATAAGCTATCTAGTATGTATGACGTTAAGTAGGTTAATCATAAGGTGGTAACCGTGAGTCAAACCATGCGTTTCTCAGAGGGACCTCCCTCTGTTTCTTCAAATTCAAATCAAGAGTGGCTATTGCGGGCCGAACAGGTGCTGGCTGGCGGTGTTAGCAGCCAATTTCGCCGCGGTGAGGCACTTGTGTTTCATTATGGACGAGGCAGTCATTTCTGGGATGTTGATGGCCGCGAATATCTTGATTATACCCTTAGTCAAGGACCTTTGATTCATGGCCACAGCCCTATGGCTATATTGGACAGGGTGCAGCAAGGGTTGCAGCATGGCATGATATACAGTGGCATTCATCCAGAAGAAGTTGAATTGGCAGAGAAGCTGACCTCCATCATCCCCGGTGCAGACCAGGTGCGATTTAGTTGTACCGGAAGCGAAGCCGATCATGCAGCGATGCGTCTGGCAAGGGCCTATACGGGACGTTCTAAGATCATCAAATTTGAGGGACATTATCATGGATGGTATGACACGATCGTCGGCAGTATTAATCCTTCGCTAGATGAGGCCGGATCCGAAGACCAGCCTTCAACTGTACCATGGACGGGAGGACTGGCTACTGGATCACTGGACGATCTGATCGTTTTGCCCTGGAATTGCCCGGAAGCCGTTGAAGGTATTTTAAGCGAACACGGTGATCAAATTGCAGCCATTATCACAGAACCCTGTATGTGCAACAGTGGATGTATTGAACCCCAGCCTGGTTATCTGGAACACTTGCGTTCCCTTTGTGATCAATATCAGGTAATCCTGATTTTCGACGAGGTGATTACTGGATTTCGATTGGCTCTGGGAGGTGCCCAGCAACGATACCATGTAATGCCCGATTTATCTGTGTTCGGTAAAGCCGTTGCAGGAGGATTCCCTATCAGTGTGTTAGCTGGCCGCCGTCATGTGATGGACGCTCTGACAGATGGACGTGCCATTCATGCAGGAACGCTGAATGCCCACTTGCCAGCTGTTTCGGCCTGTCTGGCTAGTATTGAACTGCTTGAAGAGGATGACAGCAGGCGGATACGTGGCCTGGAGACGTACACTAAAGCCCTTATGAAAGGAATTCGAGAAATATCCACGGCTTTAGGTCTACCCGTTTGGATACAAGGGCCAGGTCCGGTTTTTCATATGGGATTTTTAAGAGAAGGAGTGCAGTCACCCCCCTCAATTAGTGACTATCGATCCGTTGTCCAGGCATACGATATGTCACGATATGGCCAGTTTGTTGAAAAAATGAAAGCAGAGGGAATTCGGTTGATTGGTCGAGGAATCTGGTATACCAGTACAGCTCATACACAAGAAGATCTCAATAGAACGCTTGCTACGTGTGATTCTGTGATGAGAACAATGGTGTCCTGCTGAAGTATGACTTCAGAACCCTTTCACCGCTCCTCAACAAGAGATGGCACGCGAACCCTCTGGGAGGTTTCGGGTATTTCGAGGTAGTGCACGTGTCCGGACCGATGATATTAATTGAAGTCCATACCGTTACATCTACTGTGTGTACTTGGGAATTTCAGGTTCTGGTAACTCTTTTATCAGACGATCAATAAGGTCTTCTGTAGTGGTCCCTTCCGCCTGTGCCTGGAAGTTCGTACTGATTCGATGGCGCAGGACCGCGGTTGCTGTTCGACGAATGTCTGCAAGTGACACGGAGAATCGACCGTCCATTGCCGCGAGTGCCTTGCCTCCCTGAATCAAAAATTGTCCCGCTCTTGGTCCAGCCCCCCAGTCTACCAGTTCTCGTATAAATTCAGGTGCAGAAGGATCTTTGGGACGCGTCGCACGAACAAGACTGGCTACATACTGGATAACATAATCACCAACTGGTACCTGACTGACCAGTTTCTGCAGGCTGAGAATTCCCCGTCCACTGAGTACCTTACGTAAATCAGTCGTTTCTCCCTGTGCGGAAGCACTGAGAATCGCTTCTTCTTCTGAAACAGAGGGATAATCGACCTTGATGTTGAACATGAATCGATCAAGCTGCGCTTCAGGAAGTGGATAGGTACCCTCCTGTTCAATCGGGTTTTGAGTAGCAATGACAAAGAACGGTTCCGGTAAAGGGTACGTTGTTTGTCCTACCGTTACCTCTCTTTCCTGCATGGCTTGCAGTAATGCAGCTTGTGTTTTAGGGGGAGTTCGATTGATTTCGTCAGCTAAAATAATACCTGCGAATATGGGACCTGGTACAAATCGAAATTCGCGTTTACCTGCATCATTTTCATCCAGAACATTAGTCCCGGTAATATCGGAGGGCATTAGATCTGGCGTGAACTGTATTCGCTTAAAACTGACATCTAGAATTTTACTGATGGAACTGACCATCAGTGTTTTGGCCAATCCCGGAACGCCGACCAGCAGACAGTGTCCCCGCGTGAAGATAGCCGCGAATATTTGCTCAATGACTTCGTCCTGTCCAATGATCACTTTACGCAGTTCCGTCTGCATCTTGTCACGATGCTGGTGAAACTGGTCCAGCACATCGGTAATCGTTCTGGATTCGGTCGACACGAGATGTCCTTTCACGGAATTTAAATAACCAGTCCACCATCTACACTAAGAACCTGAGCTGTGATATATCCGCTGAGTGGGCTAGCCAGAAATGCCACCGTGTCAGCAATATCTGTCGGTTCTCCAAAACGTCTCACGGGAATCACTTTTTTCAGTTCGGCTCGCATGTTTTCAGGGAGTGCATCGGTCATATCTGTTGTCACGAATCCTGGCGCCACAACATTAGCTGTGACCCCGCGTTTAGCAAGCTCTTTGGCTACACTCTTGGTAAAGCCAATCATACCGGCTTTACTAGCCGAGTAGTTAGCCTGTCCGGAATTACCCATGATTCCGGAAATACTGGCGATATTAACGATGCGCCCATAGCGTTTCTGCATCATGGACCTTGTGACGGCGCGTGTGAAGTAAAAGGTTCCAGTGAGATTGGTATCCAGGACAGATTGCCATTCCTCGTCTTCCATACGCAGCACCAGTCCATCTCGCGTAATGCCAGCATTGTTGATCAAAATATCGATTTTCCCGTGTGACTCGGTTATCTCTTCAACGACCTTCTCTACCGCGTCTTTGTTAGATACATCCGCCTGAAAAGGATGTGTCTGACCCCCGTTCGATCGGATACTTTCAACGGTTTCTGCAAGCTTTTCCTCATTCCGTGCGATACAGGCGACCCAAGCACCGCAGCCAGCTAAACGTTCTGCGATTGCACGACCTATCCCACGAGATGCCCCGGTGACTAATGCAACCTGACCGCTGAGATCAATAGTGAGAGGTCCTGTAGGAGACTCTGACATAAGTGAAGCCTTTACCTTTCCTGTTAACCGTAAACATATTTGTGAAAACGGAGGGTTATACCAGTGGTGTCGATCGCGCCTAAAACAGCAGAGACTTGATGAAATAGGTCCATTTGAGGATTATTGAATCAAAGGCTATGGCCGATGTGAAAACGCGATTCCGGTGAAGGGTTTTTCCAAGTGCAGGCCTATTAACTGGGGCCCATGATACACTGACAATTGATCTTACGTTGAATTTTTCGCAGTAACCCGCGCAAAACACGGCCGGGGCCGATCTCATAAAACTGGTCGAAACCCTGGTCGATCAAATATCGCATGGAGTCTTCCCACAAAACCGGTCGTACGACCTGTTGGATCAGCAGATCTCGAATTTCGTCTGGTTTGTCATGATGTTGGGCATCCACATTCGAAATCACGGGTATTTCTGGTACCTGGAATGAGGTTGCAGTCAGTATCTCAGCCAGCTGAGTGTCAGCAGGTTTCATGATGGGAGTATGGAACGCCCCAGCCACGGCCAGAGGCAGGGCCTTTATGGCGCCATGTTCCTCTGCAAGCTCCCCAATCATTTCACAGGCATTTTGTTCCCCTGAAACCACGATGTTACCTGGACAGAGTATGTTTGCAATCTGTATGAAACCAGTCTTTGAAACCTGTTTACACAAACGTTCCACATCCGGTTTTTCCATCCCCAGAATACTAACCATGCCGCTGGGAGAGCTGTCTGAGGCAGATTGCATGGCTTCGCCTCTTCGCTGTACGACTCTCAGTGCGGACTCGAAGTCCATGACTCCAGAAAATACCAAGGCGCTGTACTCTCCTAAACTCAACCCGGCAGTAGCCTCGCAGGAAAGCACCACTTCAGGCGACTCACCTCGTAACCACTCTAATGCGGCAAGACTGGTAACGAAGATTGCAGGCTGGCTTACGCGCGTGGAATCGAGTTCCTTAGCAGGCCCTTCGAAACACAGGTCCGTGAGAGAGTATCCGAGAATTTCATTGGCTTGTTCGAAAAGCTGACGGGCCTTTTGGACTTTGGTATAGAGTTCTTGGCCCATTCCAACAAATTGAGCCCCCTGACCGGGGAATAAAAATGCTATTCGACTCACGATATCCTGCCAAATCAAAAACTAAGTTGTTGTGATCACCTGGCATTGTCACACAAAAGCCAGGTGACTCAGGGTTACTTGCTACATGCGAATTACCGCCGAGGCCCATGTCAAGCCTCCGCCAAACGCTACGAGTACCACGTTATCTCCAGAATGAATCCGTCCCTGTTGTCTCGCCTCGTCCAACGCAATCGGGATGCTTGCAGCCGAAGTGTTGCCATAACGGTTGATGTTAATGTAATAACGATCTCGAGGCACTTGGGATTTCTTTATTGCTGATTCAATGATGCGTTCATTCACTTGGTGAGGAATAACCAAGGCGACCTCATCCGGTGAGAGCTCACAGGAGTCCATTGCGTTCTGAGTGAGTTCGACCATCTTGTGAACGGCAAATCTGAACACCTCACGCCCATTGATTTTCATATAATGCAGCTTTTCTGAGACGGTCGACTCCGTTGTGGGGCGAGCCGAACCGCCCGCTGGAATTTTCATCAGATCAGAACCGCTTCCGTCAGCTGCCAAATGACTGTAAAGAACACCCCGTCCAGTCTGATCTGCACCCAATATGACCGCGCCGGCCCCATCCCCGAACAAAATGCAAGTGGAACGGTCCTGGTAATCTACCACTTTGCTAAGTGTTTCTGCTCCCACTACTAAAACGTTCTTGGCTCGACCAGATTCAATATAGCTAGCTGCTGTGGTGATGGCATAGACAAAGCCACTACATGCGGCGAGCATGTCAAAAGCTCCTACCGTCCTGGCGCCGAGTTGATCCTGGACAAGGCATGCCGTTGAAGGGAAGAACATGTCGGGCGTAATGGTCGCCACAAGAATCAGGTCCAGCTCTTCTGGTGAAATACCGGCATTCTTACATGCTTTTTCAGATGCCTTAACAGCGAGATTACTGGTGGTCTCTCCGGAAGACGCAATGTGGCGATTGTGAATGCCCGTACGCGTTACGATCCATTCGTCACTGGTAGCTACCAGCTTTTCCAAGTCGTGGTTGCTCAGTGTTCCTTCCGGAAGATACCGGCCGGTCCCAAGTACAGCGGCGCGGACGCAATCGTTCGTGATAGGTCGAGCCATTAAACCGTTTCGTCTCAGGGTGAAGAGGAAATAGCTGTAGTTTTCGGTGTCATTTGAAGGCGTTCTACAATGCGCTTATTGAGACCGTCATTAGCGAAATTAGCAGCCACTTCTATAGCTTTGAAGATTGCTCGTGGACCGGAACTACCATGACATACGATACAGATTCCATCAATGCCTAACAAAGGAGCTCCACCGTACTCGCTGTAATCGTAACGTCTTACTAAATCCTTAAAGGCCTCTCGGACTGCTGCCTGTTCGTGCTGGACCTTCTGCAGAACTTCTTGTGCGGCTGTTTTCAGGAACAGCTCGACCAGTCCTTCGGAGGCTTTCAATACAACATTACCCACGAAACCGTCACACACGACAACATTTGCTGTACCTTGGTGCAGATCTCTACCTTCCACATTACCTGTAAATTGGCTGGCGAGTGGACTATGTTCAAAAATTTTGGCAGTTTCACGTACTAAATCGTTGCCTTTTCCCTGTTCTGATCCCACGTTCATCAACGCGACGCTGGGGTTATGTATTTTCAGCATGTGCTCTGCATAGATGGCACCCATGACCCCATACTGGTAGAGATGTTCAGGTTTCGCGTTAGTATTAGCACCTACATCCAGCAGTACGCAGGGTCCGGTAACACTGGGGAACACAACAGACAGTGCCGGTCGCTGTACTTCTTTGAGAAACAACCGTGTCATGAATCCGTGCGCAACAGTGGCGCCCGTGTTACCAGCACTGACAATGGCATCTACTGTTCGTTCAGCCATAAGCTCCCAGCAGCGCGCTATGGAGCTGTCACGTTTACGCCGTAACGCTACCGCAGGCTTCTCGTCCATAGCCACAACTTGTGTGCAATGTTGTATCTGAAGCCCGGGATGTAGGTCACCGGCATTGTCCAACTTTAAATGGGATAGGATCTGACTACTGTCACCGACTAAAGCGATTTCCAATCCGGGGATTTCTGCAACCGCTTCAACTGCTCCTTGAATGATCGGTCCAGGAGCATGGTCTCCTCCCATGACATCCAACGCGATACGCATTAGAGGTTAATCCTCCTCCTCAATGGCCACCGTGCGTCCACGATACGTACCACAATGTATGCAGATGTGGTGTGGTGGAGTAGGTTGCTGACACTGTGGGCAATCGTGCAGCGCAGGCGATTTCATAGCGTGATGGGATCGTCGCTTCCGTGTGCGAGCTTGTGAGTGACGTCTGCGTGGGACCGCCATATTTTGTAGCTAAGCCTTTTATCAGTACTGTCAAAATCGCCGAATGGACCCAATGTCCTCCGTACTGGTTGGCGATGATTAGCACGCCATCCTCAACCGACCGCTTCAGTTTGCCCCCGAATTCAGCAGTAATTCTTAATTACTGCGGTTTCATGAGCTGGGTATATTAGCCTCCGGATCGGATTACTGTCAAGCACAAAGTGCGTTCAAATAATGCGTTGCAGCAATCGACCGTTACGATAAAAAGGGTTCTTGCAGTTGACCGGGAAGGAGGGAAACAGAATGAGAATATAGGCAGTTTGAGGTGTGCTGGTATCTATGTGTCGTTGTTCCGTTGTTCCGCGGGATCTGTTTTTCCGTACAACTATAGTTTACATCGGCAGTTGGTAGTCAGCAAGTATAGTCGGAATGGGTTTGTAGATGAGACAGTATTCTGTTGCATGGCGGATTAAGAGTGATGTCTTAATCCATGTGATAATAAGGGGAAATCAGCTGATCGCGTTCTCTAGACAATTCGTGGGCGAGATGCTGAAAGGCGTGAGCTAATCGGCTTCTTGGTGCGTAGTCGACCAAAGGCGTTTGTTTTTTGGTTGCTTCACTAAAGGTCGTGTGATCACGTGGCAATGACACCAGGAAATCCAGTCCAAGCCGTTTTGCTGCCTGGTGTAATGGTGGTTGATCATCGCTGTAGTGATGTTGGTTGGCGATGACCTTAATTTTACCTTCAAAGTGTGGCCGGTGGCTCATTGTGATTAACAACCGATTGGCATTTCGTAAACTGAAGGCATCCAGTTGGGTCACAATGAGAATTTCGTCAGCCATGGACATACATGCCTGGTCGAGAGGAGTGTAACTTTTGGAAAGGTCAAGAATGATGTAGTTAAAGACGTTTTTAAGATGTGACAAGAGTGACTGTACTGCTTGAGTTGTGATTTTCGACATGTCTGTAAATTCAGTTGGCCGGGACATGACAAATACTCCTGAGCTGTGCTGCCCGCATTTGTCTTTGATGTTGATGGAGTCCAGTTGGTCTGAGTTGTCAGTGAAGTCCAAAATGTCACAATCAGAAAAAACACCGAGGTAACGATCGAGTGTCCCTAAGGTTAGGTCCATATCCGATAGAAGCACCCGGTTGTGTTCCTCACGTGCCAGACATACACCGAGATTAACCGCACATGTAGTGGTGCCTACTCCCCCGTTTGATCCTGTGATTGCGATGACCGTTGGTTGTGCCACCGATTGACCGTTTGGTTCAGATTGGCAAATCTGTTCCAGCGTGGTCCAGAACGTTTTGTACGAAAAGGGAGGAAAAAGAAATCCCAGCGCTCCGGCCTTCATGCACTGAACTGCCAGTGCTTCGTGTTTGGTATTTCCGGATGCTATGATGGCAGTTTCGGGAATATACTTCGATAACTTTGCGATGAGATGGAGTGCCTGCGCGGGAGCTGTGTCGATTCCCACCCAGGCTATATCAGGCTTTTTAAGCGCAACCATTTCATAGAAGTATTCATAACGTGAACAGATCGCTTCAAGGGCTATGCCGTCCAGTCCGGTCAGCTGCTGCGATAATTGTTTACGAATTCCTTCGATCGGTTCGACAACTACCATGCGAAGTGGCTGAGGCATGTTAAATCGTCTTCACTGAATGAGGCACCCAGATAAAAGGTGTTTGTAAAGAACAACCGTTTGTTTTCAGACTATTGTGAGTTCCTGGTAGACGTATTCTTTATGATCGTGCTGCGGGAGTGTGGCGTATCAAGACTTGTGCTACTTGGAAGATCCTTTCGAGAGTTGTTTTTTTCTAACTCCGGTACGATTATTCCATTTAGTAACTGGCTGCGTCCGATTGTGTTATCAAAAAGGGGTTCCGATTTTCGTTTTCTGCTGACCTGACGTTTTTCTCTTTCCGGTTTGGTGGAAACATCCGCTTTCGGTCGACTTTCCTTTTCTTTGGCCTGTGAACGGTCTTCGGTGGGCGCCGTCTGAGGTGTGATTAGAAGCAGCAGTTCTAATTCATGGTTACTGAAAGTTCCAATCCCCGTTGGCTGTGATGATTGATTGATTTGTGTATGGTTTGTTGCTGGTAAGCCAGTTTGGGTTGGCATCCCCTGCCCGAGTAACGTGGCTGCAATGGCAAGTGTTTGTCCTGACTGGAGCGAAATAGCGGTAGTTGCGGTGTGTTTTGCAGAATAACGCTGAGTAGAATCGGTGCCTGAAGAATTGCTTTGCAGGATTCCTGTTATGATCGGCTGTGCCTGAAGGAGAATAGAAGCTTGCGATTGTCGTGTAGCTGTCAGATTTAGGGACAGATTGAGTGGAATGATAATGGAGGGTGATTGTTGTGTTAATTCCGGTGTTGAGATCGCCTCGTTGAGTGTCAAATTAGCAGAATGGCCGCTTTCACTGAGCAGACTGGGTTTGGACAGAATGGTCAGTGTTCCGTTTTTTGACAAACGATCCAAGTCATTTAACAGAGCATCCTTCTGATTGAGGATTCCGAAGGTAAAGGAGTGATCGGTGGTCGAAAACGAGAAAGGTTCGCCAGATGGAATTAACCTGCTTTGGATAGATCCTTCTGATGAACGTTTCGAATCTCGTGAGACAGCAATGATACTGATGTTGAGCCGGATAGGTTGGGTCTGAGAGACGTTGACACCATTCACTATGGACAAATCTTCCGTACCATAGTAGTGCTGGACCAGTTGGTGGCAGAGATCGATCTCTTCGGTGCGAGCCACATTCCCGGTTAACGCTATTCCTCCGGGGATGGTGCGGATGTTTATTTGACTTTCAGGGATCAATGTGCGAAGCAGTTTCTCGACTTGTTTTGTATCTACATTCACAGAGATCTTAAGCGCCTGCCGCTGTTTGTTTTCATCCCAGAGATTGAGTGTAGTGAGCCCTGGTTTTCGTGCTATAAGCTGGATTCGATTTGGACTCAGCGCAAGGATATCGACAAGATTCTTGTCGGTAACCTGGGCGGTTGATATTTTTTTGTCTAGTTCTATTATCTGACTGTTTCCAACAATCAGATTCACCTGATCATTCGAAGAAGTGGCGACTTTCAACTTTATGATTTCATTGCTGTGCAGCTGCAAAGTCGGTTGCAGTAAGAAGATCGTGATAGTGACAATCAGTAATTCCCGGAATCGCTTAACTGATCTGTTGTGCATCCGTGCACCTCTTTACTAAAACAGTGTAATGAAACAGTGCCCGTGCCGCAGACACGACTACGGTTTTCCGAGTGAGTCAGGGAAACGTCTGGTTTCAGCCAGTTCTGAACCCTGCCGTATTTCCATAGACCAGTGTTGTTCGTTGGCTCCGGTCTCCACAGCAGACGTTGGTGAGGCGGTAGGTGATTCCTGGGTTGGTAACCGCTGAGCTAAACGTAACCTGGCTTCTTCGCCGTCCGTAATCGTTTTCTGTCTTGTCACCGGTTGGGGTTGTTGTTCCAGTGATTCTTGTAACACATCCTGCATGGATACGGTGTCAATGTTTCCAGTAACCGGATCGTTTGCAGAACGGAGTGTTAAACAAAGGTGTCCGGTATTTGATGCCAGTGTCAGTAACCCTGCTTCTTTTGGAGAAACCACCAGACTTACGGTTTGTGTTCCTGTTAGGTTAGATGGTGTCGATGTCCCATGAGGGTCGTTGTGGATACCCCAGATGATAACGTTCTCTAATATCGGTTTAGCGACGGTCTCGGAAAGCGATGTCCCTTCATGCACTAAAATGACATCTGCATGGTCACCCGGTTGAATGAGGTTTCCACTAGCGATTCCGAGTCCAACCTCTACAGGAACAATTCTCATTCCCGTTGGTATTTTGCGTTGAGCACCTTCGAGGGATAACTTACCTGCAAATATGGGTTCGCCGGTATATACTTTTTCTTTAGCTATCTTTCCAATGGCGTCGCCGGGTGACTGAATCGCTTCCGGAGGGATTTCTTTACTGGGCCATTTCTTGAGTTGGAGCATGGACTCATTCAGAGCCGTACCTTTTTGAATATTCGCACTAGCAATCAGGACGAAGGTCTGTTGTTCAGATTCCAAAGCGATCGGTTCTGTTTTCTGTTGTTTGCCGTATTTAATCATGCCAATACTGGCCACGATCCCTACTGTCAGGGACATGGTTAAGAACAACATGGCTTTGGGTTTCATGGTGTCCACCTTTTATCGCAGTGAAATGTGTGTATGTCTAATAAACTGTTGCGGTACGCAGCAATTAACAATCCAGCTCGTATCTTCGGGGATCAGGGCCGTTATGGTTGGACCTGGTCGTTCCATAGATCAGTACTCTTGTACGTGTGTGAAATCCATTTCGTATTTCGTACTTGAGCTGAGGGGTATTGGAAGACCTTGGTGAAGCCAGTGTATGCGATTGAGGGGGTAGCTCGTTCAATTCAGTCACCTTCCATCCATGGCACCAAAATACTTAACTATCCATCGGCTGAGATTTAAGTCCAATAACAGTCGTAATTCGCTAAAAATACGGGAAACAGGAAATTGTTTTGAGTGAAAGTTATGGATTTCCGACGTGGCGGGCATGGGGGCTATTTTCTGGGTGTGCTGATTGTACTAATTGGAAAGGTTGCATCGCCTTATTGCAGTTAAATCCCCTGGAATATCAGCTGCTGAGCAGTTTTGCGCTGTTTCTAAGGTACAAGATATTGGGGCGTGATAAATTTACAAATGGTGTTCTATATGAGAGGTTAGCGATAATTACTTCATAGTAGTGAGAGTAATTAATGCGACGGCTCGGGGTGAGTGACCATGACCATGTCGCCTTGTCCTCGGTGATCCTGTTCAGGGTTAAAATCGGAAACTTGTTGACCCGTCCTGAAAGGCGCGACTATAGTGAAATCTAGGCTTGCGTTGCTGCCGAAATCATCTCTGTAACATCGATCGCAGCCTCGAGCCGATTTCATTTCTGTTGGAATCCTGGCAAATCGCTTTTCCTGGCGGGTGAAAATGACGGATCAGTCGTCACATGAAAAAAGGTTATCTCCAGCGGGTCGTGCGCCCCATCCGGCCGAAGCCAGCACCGTTACACAGCATCACGGCCGAGTTGTTTCTGAGGCACCGACAGTGGTACGAGGTGGTTCCGAGAAGACTCGGCCAGCACAACCGCCACGAGATCCGAATGCTTTAGTTCAGGGGGAACGTTTAGATCACTTTGAGCTACAGGAATATATCGATGTCGGTGGCATGGGTACCGTATTTCGAGCATGGGACACGAAGTTGCACCGTCAGGTTGCTGTTAAGGTACTGCCACAAGAATATGCGGATAATCGCGAGTCGGTTCAGCGATTCTTACAGGAAGCACGAGCGGCAGCTCAGCTTAATCATGAGAATATTTCCAGAGTATATTTTGCCGGCCAGTCTCGCGATATGGCCTATATTGTTTTCGAGTACGTAGAAGGTTTGGATGCTCGCAGACTGTTACAGCAACGGGGAGCATTTACATCGGCGGAAGTTGTCAACTATGCAATTCAAATAGCCAGTGCATTGAAACACGCTTGCGCGTGCGATGTGGTGCATCGTGATATTAAACCTTCCAATATCGTCATTACTCCCGACGGTCGTGCAAAGCTTGTTGACATGGGATTGGCACGCAATTTTGATACGCGAAGCGGACTAACTGTAAGTGGCGTTACTCTGGGAACTTTTGATTATCTTTCCCCGGAACAGGCCGAAGACCCCAGGATGGCCGATGTTCGCAGTGATATCTATTCTCTGGGCTGTACTCTGTTTCACATGATCACCGGGCAACCTCCTTTTCCTGAGGGCAATGCTTTACAGAAAATGTTATTGCATCGTCAAGAAACACCTCCGGATCCACGGAAGTTTGACCGTGGCATTCCAGTTCGTTTGAGTTCTATCATCCAAAAGATGATGAATAAGAAGCCGAATGAAAGATACCAGAACGCAGACCACCTGTTGCAGGAGTTGACCTTCCTTGCCGGAGAGCTGGGATTGAAATCCACGACCCCTGACGGTCTGATTTGGGTAGCTCCGGGATCCGTACCTGTGTCGACATGGCAGAGGCATGCTATATGGTTGTTGCCAATGACGATTTTGATGCTAGCAGCTTTGCTCGTAGAACTGGTGTCTCAATCCACTGAAACAGGACTGGATGATGACAGTTTATTGAGCTTACAGCAGGCAGATGTGCCCTTATCGGAAGATTCTCAGAATGAGGTTACAGAAGGAGAATCGATTCCGTTACCTGAACGCCAGGAGCCGTTCTTAAACAAGGGAGATGTAGAAGAGATTCCACAAGTATCAAACGATTTATCGCCTGATTTGCAGCGGACCATGTCTTCTGAATCAGAATTGTCAGGCCCGGGGACAAATGGACTGCCGTCGAACCCAACGGTACCTCGTGCTTTCGACCTGTTTGTGGATTCGGAGGAGTTTAATCCTCTAGGTGATGAAAACTCCCCATCTGTGGAACCTTTGACCGTGGACATAAATGAATTGTCTCCAGAGCCTCGAGAGCCGGCTGACGTGACAACGGAACTGCAAAATGGACTAGTCCCGGAAGACGGAGCATCGTCTGTTCCAGCACCAGAAGTCTCTGGGGTTCTGGTAGTGGACCCCATGGGAACCGAGAATACCTACTCCACGCTAAGAGATGCGGTACGCGACGCAATCAAACGATCGATTACAGAAATCGAAATACGTTCTAATGGAAGACTTCGTGAAGGCCCTATTCAGATTAGTGGGTTGAGACGTTTGATTATTCGTGCGGGAGAAGGTTTCCGACCGACCCTTGTTTTCGACCCGGAGAGAACTTCCGCTGAAGTCCAGCAGCAATTTATCACTGTTCGGGAAGGAACCCTTGATTTAATTAATTTGGATCTGGAACTAGACGTGCCTGAAGGCGGGCAACCCGGGGACTGGAAACTGTTGTCTTTTCAAAGTGCCGAAGGGATGACCTTACAGGGATGTACGCTGACCTTGAGTAACCGATTTTCTCAGCGAGCGTCCTTGATCAGTGCGGTATGGCCACGTGTTGCCGGGATACCTGATGTAGGAAACAGAGATAATGAGTCTTCTGATCGCACCGTGATCTTGGAGTTTCGTGGATGTTTTTTCCGAGGTGGAGCAGACGTTTTATATCTTAGCCAGCCTCCTGAAATACGTGTGGAGCTCCGCGATAATAACGTAGTTGCTGTTGCTAATCGCTTAATGGTAGTGGAAATGCAACAGGGATCGGAGTCCAAGGTATCACTTGAAATGAGTCATTTAACAGCCCGTGTTGATAATGGCCTGCTTTTAGTGGATAGCAGGGGTACCAGTGTTCCCGATATCGATATTGTATCGGATGACAATATTTTTGTGACATCGCCACAGGCTTCGTTAGTTACGCATCGAGGCGAGGCAACCGTCAGTGCATTTCGGACCAGCCTGCAGTGGGAAGGTCACCGTAACTTCTATGAAAGGACGGTCGATTTTTGGGCCATCGAGTCAACCGCCCCGTCTCTGATGATGTCAGGTAATTCATATGAAAAATATAATTTTGAGGACTGGGCAGCCATATGGAAGAATCACGTTACCGAACCACAGATAGATCGTGTTCGATGGGCAACCACAGTTGCTGAGTCATTGCCTCTTTGGAAAATAAACCCTGAAGATTTCCTTCTTGACCCATTAGAAAACCCTGCTGTCAAGGGCGCAAGTGATGGTCGAGACGCCGGTGCTGATATTGCCGGAATTTCTAATCAGAACAGTCGTCGAGACACTCCATTGGCCCCGTGATTTAAATGGGGTGGAAACCACAAGCTGTACGGAATCAGGAGATCGAAAGTGATTGTGGCTGGAGGTGGATTTCTGGCACACTAGATGGCTGGTGTGAGGTAAAGCGTTGGCCAAAGAAAAACATTTCGAGATTTCTTGTGTAATGTGATTCCGGAACACATTGTCGGATAGCCTGCTGCCAGCTTGGCATCGAGATGGGAAGAAACGAGGATGCTGCGCCAACCATAAAAATATTGAGACACTGGGGGGATTGATTGTGTTGGACTTCTTTTGTAGCTTCCAGCCAAACCAAGTTCGTATCGATGTCCTGAAGGGATGGTCTGTCTTGAAGGGAGTGATCTGATACCGGCACAACACCTGTTGGTATCCATAGTTGGTTGATTAAGGCGGTGCCACTGCGTTTGAGGTAAGGCAAATATCGCAGTGCTTCATGGGCTTCCATTGCAACCATCAGGTCTACAGCGCCTTTGCCTCTCAGCGGGGATAGCGTTTCACGACCAACATGAACCTGGGAAGATACGCTTCCGAATCGTCTGCTAAGACCGTGAATCTCTGTTTGTTTGACGTCCATACCTTCCAGAAAGGCTGCTTCTGTTACAACATCTGCAGCCGTAATGACCCCCTGCCCTCCGACACCAACAAAGAGCACAGCCATATTGTCAAAAGAGTCTGGGATCACTCCGCTGAAGTCCTTTCCAATCGGGCATACACACCACTACCAGGAAGCCTTGGATTTGCCGTTGTCTGGCTCGTAGGTGGAAACAGAACGATGCTAGTCGGTAATATTAACCAATGTTGGGGCAATTGCTACAGGAGAAATTGCATTTTCTGGACACACCTGTACACAAAGAGTACAGCCTACGCAGAGGTCGTGATTTATGCTTGCTGTGTAACCAACTTTTACCGGCTTCCTTTCGATTGCCAGACAGCCTACCTTAAAACACTCGCCACAATCGGTACATTGTTCGGTTGCGACCACCGCCTGCTGTGTTGGGGGTCGACGTTCGATTAAGAGGCAAGGTGCTCGGCTGATCACAACAGACGGGCCGTGGTGATCGAGTGCTTCGTGCAACGTCTGTTCTGTCGCTTGTAGATCATATGGATTAACCACGCGAACCCATTCAATGCCAATTGCTTCAACCAGTTTTTCAATGTTGAGCGCCGGGGCCTGCTGTTGTTGAAGTCTGTGGCCATTACCGGGATGGCCCTGGAGTCCGGTCATTGCGGTTGTGTGGTTGTCCATTACCAGTATCGTGCTATGTCCTTGGTTATAGACTAAATCCATCAGTGCTCCGACACCGGAATGAATGAGCGTTGAGTCGCCAATGACGGCTAAGAGTTTCCCTCTGGCCTGTTTGCCGAGTGCCTTTTCCATACCCAGCGAAGAACTGATACTCGCTCCCATACAGACAACTGTATCGATACCATCAAAGGGAGGTAGTGCTCCTAGCGTGTAGCAGCCGATATCGCCGGTAACGGTGACCTCCAGTTTTTGAAGTAAGTTGTACATTCCCAAGTACTGGCAACCCGGGCAAATTCGCGGGGTGCGCGGCGCGATAGTAATATCACCCGTTTCAGGGGGGCTCGGTTCCTGGTTTTCGAAACTGGAAATCAACCGTTCTGGTGTCAGTTCCCCTACTCTTGGAACCCATTCCTTTCCAGTAACATCCAATCCGAGTGCGCGCGTTTGCTGTTCAATGAAATCGTCCAGTTCTTCAACGACCATCAGGTGATCGACTTCATCTGAAAAGTCGAGAATTACCTTTTCAGGTAAGGGGAACGTGTACCCCAGCTTTAAAACAGAAGCGTCCGGAAAGGCCTCTCTCACATAGTAGTAAGCAACACTGGATGTAATGATACCTATTTTTCTGTCACGCAGTTCCATTCGGTTCAGAGGAGAATTGTCGGCCCATAAACGTAAATCAACAAGACGTTCTTCTATGTCATGATGACGATTGAGAGCCTGTCTGGGAAGGAGTACGAATTTGTCAAAATCTGGTTTGAATCCAAGTTCTCTGGGGCCTAGCGTTCGGTCCGACCTAAGTTGAACACGTGTTTTTGAATGACAAACACGAGTAGTCATACGGATGATGACGGGCGTATCAAACTGTTCACTCAGGGAAAAAGCTTCGTGGACAAAGTCTTTGGCCTCCTGACTGTTGGAAGGTTCCAGCATTGGCAGTTTGGCTGCTCGAGCATAGTGGCGACTATCTTGTTCGTTTTGGGAGCTGTGGGCAGAGGGATCATCACCGGTAACAATGATCATGCCCCCGTAGATACCGGTATAAGAAGAAGAAAAAAGTGGGTCAGCAGCGACATTCAGCCCAACATGTTTCATAGCCACGAGTGATCGTGCCCCTGCAAATGAAGCTCCCAGTGCTACTTCAAATGCCACCTTTTCGTTGGTTGACCACATGGCCTCTACTTCTTGATAGATGCCGAGCGATTCAAGGATCTCTGTACAGGGTGTACCCGGATAACTGGTGGCAACACGAACACCTGCTTCGTATGCACCGCGCGCCAATGCCTCGTTTCCAGAAAGTACTGCGTGCGGTCTATCACCTGAATGCGCCGAACGTCCTCTTGCGGCTTCATGCCCGGAGAGTACTACGGAAGGTTCTGGCATGATAGTTAGGCATTCTCGTAAAGAAAATCGGAAGCGGTCTGAATGGCCACGGAAGAGTCAATGTATCCCATCAGGTCACAGAGTACGGTGCCTGGACCCACTTCGAGGAACTGGTCAACCGATCGGAGCGAGCACAGAGATGTGATTGTTTCTTCCCAGTAAACGGGTTGATAAAGAAACTGTAACAGGTAGTCTTCTATAGCAGACCCCGTCGTTAACGGCTTGCTCTGAAAGGTTGATACAAACGGACATGCCGGATCTCGTAATGTTCGACTAACAAAGAGTTCTTTGATCTGGGCGTGTATCTGTCCCAGACGTTTCGTGTGGAAGGCCCGAGTGCTTTCGAGCCTTTTGGTTTTATAGGCACCTTGTGCAATGGCCGCTTCCAGTGATTGCTCAATGGCGGTGGCGTCTCCGGCTAGAACATACTGCCCTGGACAATTTAGATTTGCAAGACTCGCTCCGGTGTGTCTGCTTAACAGGTCCGTCACTTCGAGAAGAGGCAGTCCGAGTATAACTCCCATGGCCTCCGGAGATTCCACGGCACGATCGTCAAGAATGGTTTCCACCTCAGTCACCAGTTCCAAGCCTGTGATAAAATCATAGACCTCAGCTGCATATGCCGCTGCCCAGGATCCCAAACTGTGACCACAGACCATTTGTGGAAAATAACCGTTATCCTTTAGCACTTCCGCGTAAATACAATTGACAACATAGAGTACCTGGGACTCTATTTTGGGTGGAACGTTCTTGCGTCCAGATCCTTCAAGGCAGACGGCTTCGACGTCATAATTTAGCCAGTCACTTGACTGTTGTATCAATTCATTAGCCAGTGGAGTGGAACCGATTAGATCACCCCCCATACCGACAAAACGGGATCCAAGCCCCGGAAACAGCCATACTGACGGCGTGTCCACGCGAATTGCACGCGTTTCAAACGCTTGTACTCTGGAAGGATGATAGGAGATACTCATGGTAATGAATCAGAACGGTCAGGAACGAGGAGGAAGGTGGGCAGTTAAGCTCCCGCTCCAGCCAGTTGCCTCTCGTGGAGAGTGTGTGGTAGGAATGCTCCGCAATGCACAAAAACATCCGTGCAGAAATGATATTTAAGTAGTCTAGTTTCCAAATGTCAATAAAAAAAACCAACTCAAGAGCCACAAGGTGTGCCCACATCACTATTTGGGGAAATGGGTGGCTTGGGAGGCCTGTGTGGCGATAATCTGTTGGTTTTGGTCCGCTGAATTGGAAATACTCGGTTACAGATGGTCTTCAGAGCGTTGACAATTGTCTGGCTAACTCAGACAATTAATTTCAGCAGCGTGTTTGAGGGAAGAGAATATTTCAATTGACAATCGGAAGTGTTTTGTCGGGAATCCAGCTGACAAACCTGTTCCTTAGATAAATTTGGTAATAGAGCCCTCGTAGCTCAGATGGATAGAGCAGCGGTTTCCTTCTTTAAGAGGGACCCGGCCAGGTAACTGACCGGTGAACACTGGGTGAATTCGGTGAAACCCTCCGTTACAGATTGGTTCTGCTTTTGCACGATCGACTTAACCGGGCAATACCGAGCCAAGCCGACTTGGGTACTTGTCATAACTGGCAAATGAAAGTTGGAAGGTGTAGAGACTAGCGGGTGAGCGCCAACAATAACCCCGCCCCGAGCGCCCGGCATCCGTACGTATGCGGATGGTGATATAGTCCAGCCCTGATTGAAAAATCGGGATCGCTGAAACCGCAGGCCGCAGGTTCGAATCCTGCCGAGGGTATTTAAATCGAACTGTTTTAGGGTACTGACAACCTATGCCGGAACCTCCAATCGACGAGAATGAAGCCGCTTCTGAGAAGGACGCCTTAAGTTCTTCGGATAACAGCGACCCGCAATCAGAGTCGCTTCCGGTTCTTCCTCCTTTGGATGAACTGGAAGCATTGCCTTTGGATGATCTCGAGCCAATGCCGGCGGACTCGGAGTCTGGCATGAGCCCGGAGCGACCCCTTGAGAACGAAGAAGTCCCAACAGAGTCACCCGATGATGATCAATACCAGGTGATGGATCTGGAACCCCCCATTACAGGAGGCCAGTTGCCTGATTTTACGGAAACGGAGTCTTCGCGCTCTCCTGACGCATCTCTGTTTGTAGATGCAGAACAACCCGATCGTCGTTTACCAGACAGGCCTGCTGCTGGAGGTGAAAGCATTTTTACTCCAGCTGATTCTGCACCGACTCGCAAACGTTCCGGAGGCCGTCGAAAGAGAAAGAAACAGCCTCTTCCGGAAATGAGTGACGAATTGCCGGAGGTTGATCCGCTGTACAGCAGGACAAACGAGAATCGGATTACGTTAATCCTTTTTTTTGGGGTGTTTCTTGTCGGCTGGTTAAATTATCTCTTATTTCATATTCCTTATTTTCCCACTATCGTTTGGTTGACGGGTTTTAGCTGCGCTTTTTATCGCTTTGTAATAACCGTTGAAGCCCCCGTGCGCACTACACCTGAGCAAGGGATGCGCGAATTTCTTGAGGCATTCTGTCACCGTTTCCCCAATTATCGTCGCATGTACGACTTTCTTACCGGTGATGAACAATCTTCTTCAAAATGGGGTGTGGAACCACGAAAAGGTTTTAAGCGGTACTGGCTAGACCAGAAACGTGAGATCCTGGGCGAAGGGTACCCGTGTCGTGCAGTAGCCTATCGGATGGAACGCGTGCACACCGAATACAACAAGCAGCGTAATTTTGCACGTATCGAGTGTCGATTGACTTTGTTTCCACGAGGCCCGGCGGAAAAAGGACAGGCACGTCCGGTACAGATGACACTTGCGAAAGGGTCGGATAACTGCTGGTATCTTAACGAAGGCAGGCTGCCCTGAGTTTTAAAGATCGAACGAAGCAATGCGGCAAGATACACATATTTAGTGCCCGATTCGATCAGTTTTTAGACTCTATTTCAGAATCAGGGGTTTCACGGCAATCGCGCAGCAAGTTGTAATGGACTCTTGCTACGTGCCACATGTACCCAGGGCCACCCGATGCCTGCTGACCCCATGGGTTTGCCACCGCTTCCCGAAGTTGTTGTTCCGCAGATTCTGTGTCACCCTTTGCATGGCTGTAGAGACCAATGTAGAGGTGTGCATAGAATTGCTGTTTCAATTTATCTGGAGCGGCGTCGGTCGACTTTTTAATTCGAAGCAATACCTGTTGATCGGACAGTTTACCAGCAAACATGGCATACACGTCTCCGAACGGTTTGCGGTCATCCTTGGTGTATTTCAAGAGTTCTTTTTCTGCCATTTCGAGCCCGGATGCCTTCACTTGAGCGAGATATCGCCATATCCCGTTTTCACGGTCCACATTGTCAAAAGAATGGTATCTTTCAAACTGTTCAGCCGATTCTTGGAAACGCTTCACATAGTAGAGTGCAATACCTCGACGCCAGTGACTGCTGTCGAGTTTTGGATTTAACTTGATCATTCTGTCAAAGTCATCCAGAGCCAGATCAAACTGTGCCAGATGAAAAAACGCCGTACCACGCGCAGAAATCAGACGGACACTGTCCGGACTTGTTTTGAGTTGTTCGTTGATTTCCGCTACGCGATTTTCCAGTCGGTGACGTATCTCGGTACGTGATTTTTCGGGAAGCGGGTGATTGTCAGCCAGAACAGGTGAAAACAGAATGCTCCATAACAGGCATGAAAAGGTGGAATACATAGCAAGGTACCTTATGGGGAAGATTTCTGAGACTTCATTGCAAGGCGTTTCGCCCGCGTGGCTGTTTCGTCAAGCGCAAGAGAATCCGCCTCGATAATAACGCCGTACACGTGCTGCGCTGTGTCAAGGGAGTAATATTCGAGACGAACATCCTCCAGAACCTCTACCGGGGAACGTTCAAGGGGATCTCCAAAGCCCCCTCCCCCAGGGGTTTGAAGGCATAGCGAATCACCGGCATTCATCATGACCCCTTCGTCTTTACTCGCGTGCTCAGGGATGTAGGTAGTTCCGGAAATGGTGAACGCATGGTGGGCACACGTGGCCGGCTGGCCACCGAGAATGCCGAAAGGTGCATGACGCCCCCGTTCACCAAGCAGAGACGCCGAGGCTTCGCCCTCGCGTATTTCAAATTCAAAAATCACACCGTGACCGCCACGTTGCCGACCTGCGCCTGCTGAGTCGTTACGTATTTCATAACGGCGAAAAATGACCGGATACAGGAATTCAAATATTTCCAGTGCCTGGGTTCGAGCCAGTGCAATCGTTGGGTTGCCGTTGTTAAGGCCGTCGGTGAGGAAGTTGCCTCCATAACCACCGCCGATAAACGAATAGAAAACGTAGTAACCGCGATCAGGATCGACTCCTCCGACGGACAAATTGGTAACCGTGCCCATGGGGGCTGCATAGGCTTTGTCAGGCATCGCCTGTCCAAGAGCGCCGAGAATCACGTCAATGACACGTTGAGACACTTCAGCTGCACAGCCAGCAACCGGTCTGGGTAACTGGGCATTAAGAAAAGTGCTGGAAGGAATGTTGAAGTGAAACGGTCGAAAACATCCTGCATTAATGGGAACCTCGGGAAAGGTGTGTTTGAATGCGATATAGACTGAAGAAATAGTTGTGGCCAGGACACTGTTAAGCGGGCCACGGCAAGGAGGACTGCTTCCTGAAAAATCGAGATGCGCCTCGTCACCTTTGATCGTCATTTCTAAATCAAGTTTGAGAGAACTCAATTCAATTCCGTCACTATCGAGATAATCTTCAAACTGATAGGTGCCGTCCGGGATCGTACTGATGCAATCACGCATCATATTTTCAGATCGATTGTTCAGTTCGTTGACTGCTTCGAAAACGGTTGGCTCACCGTAGCGGTCCAGCAACGTGGTCAGACGTTGATGGCCGACTTGTAATGCGGTTACCTGTGCGATGATATCTCCACGTCTTTCCCGGGGAATCCGAACATTATGAAGAATGACCTGGAGGAGTTCGCTGTTGAGGCGTCCTTCGTGGATCAGTCGCAATGGAGGCAGTCTTAAACCTTCCTGGTAAATTTCAGTTGCTCTGGTTGAAAAACCACCAGGAACTCGGCCACCAATGTCGGTCCAGTGTCCGGTATCAGCCAAATAAGCGGTAAGTTTGCCACGGTAAAAGAACGGCATGACCATTTTTACATCCATCAAGTGCGTCCCACCGAGGTAGGGATCATTGACAATGTAAACATCACCGGGTTGAGGGTTGTCAATGTGGTCAATGACACAACGAACGGTAAATTCCATCACATAAATAAAATTGGGAAGTCCACGTGGACCTTGAACAATCACCTCACCGTCGACCCTGCTGTAGACTCCACTTGCCCGATCGAAACCATCTGATATTACAGGGGAGAAAGCCATGCGTTCGAGTGTGGCGTCCATTTCATCTGCAATCTGCTCCAGACTACCCTGGATGACCGCGAGTGTAATCGGATCCATCTTCAGGGTACCTCTATCAATAGATTGCCGTGATTGTCAATTTGCGCTGACGTGTCCGGTTCCAGCCAGGTGGTGGTGTCTAGCTGCTCGATCACTGCCGGACCATTAATTTTCTGTTCCCACGGAATTTTTGTACGGTCATAGATCGGACATGGGTAATACTGTTGATCGTGATAGACATCCCGTGTGCCCAAGACCGACTGCTGTAGCGTACCATCTGGTGGGTTGAGAAAGGAGCGGAGCTCTTTTATCGGTCGTACCCCAATAACGGACGTGCGCAGGGTTAGAATCCGCACTGGAATTTCAGAAAGAAGTGTATCCAGTCCTTCAAACGTGTCGTCAATTTGTCCATATCGACGTTGAAAGGCATCCAAAAACCGCTGCCGGA
>CAXEIY010000274.1:0-6349 GCA_963996245.1 uncultured Planctomycetia bacterium
CACCGACCGAAGTGCCGGACTTACCGGAAGATGAGACGGAACTCGGGGATCTGACCCTGCGCGAAGTACTCAGTCGTCACCGAGCCATCAAGAGCTGTGCTGCCTGTCATGACCGTTTTGATTTTGCTGGTCTGGTCTTTGAAGGTTACGGGCCGATCGGTGAACGAAGAACAAAAGATCTGGGAGGCAAGGCTATTGAAGACCATACGGTATTTGATGATGGCAGTTCCGGATATGGACTGGAGGGGCTGCGCAACTACCTTCGGGAACGACGTCGTGATCAGTTTGAGGATACACTGTGCAGGAAGTTGCTTGCCTACTCGCTGGGCCGTACACTGCTGCTTTCCGACGAACCGACGATCATCCGGATGAAAGAAGTCATGCGTGCTCGGGATTACCGTTTCAGCAGTCTAGTGGAAACGATTGTGACCAGTCCTCAGTTCTTGAATAAACGGAAACCGGAAGTGGTGGTTCAGAATGACAAATGATCGCCCTTTCACCGAGTACCGGATTCATCATAAAATAGAAAAGCTCGATAACCGAAGATAACAGGTACGTTGGAAGGTCCTTGGGAGAGGGAAACTGACATGACTGCTACGAAGAGTGATTTCAGTCGCCGTACTTTTTTGAGAGGCGCCGGAGTAACGATGTCACTGCCGTGGCTGGAATCGGTTCCGGTCTGGGGCGGGGAAACCGCGGCGCAGCCTCCGAAACGGTTTGCAGCGCTTTTCATGGGAAACGGAGTGCATCAGAGTGAGTGGTATGCAACCGGTTACGGAAAGAATATGCAGCTCGGTAATTGTCTGAAGGCACTGGAGCCGATCAAAGAACAGGTCAACGTGATTTCTGGACTTTACAATGAGAATGCAACGGGTGTCGGAATTCACCCGGGTATGACAGGTAATATTCTTTCGGGTGTTTCACTTCAGAGGGGAGCTGAGCTGAAGGGTGGCATTACGATTGACCAGGTTCTGGCTCGTAAGTTCGAACAGGAAACGATACAGCCAAGTATCGTGCTGGGTTGTGAGCAACCGGTAACAGGTTACCATGAGACCAACTTTTCCATGGCTTACAGCTCGCATATTTCCTGGCGAGATGTGACCGCACCGGTGCCGATGGAAGTATATCCATCCCTTGCTTTTGACAGCCTTTTTGACAATCAGGGTAGTCGCCGTACACGCAGTATTCTCGACAGAGTCAGCGAAGAGGCTCGAGATTTGACCCGTAAGGTCAGTTACGCGGACCGGCTTAAAATTGACGAATATCTTGGCAGTGTGCGTGAGGTTGAAAAACGGGTTGAGCGGGTACGTGCATTGAAGGATCAAGCGGAAACACGTGCTCAGGATCGTGGCAAGCTGGCTTTTACAATGGAGCGTCCTGATAATGGGATGCCCGAAGACATTCGGGAACATTGCCGCTTGATGTGCGATATCATTGCGATGGCATTCCAGACCGACAAAACTCGGATTGCTACGCTGCTCATGTGTCGTGACATATCCGGTCTGGTCTACCCCTTCCTGAATGTTCGCATTTCACATCACTGGTGTTCCCATAAGGATAACGAGATCGATTACGAACGCATCTGTGGTTACTACTGTGAACAACTCGCTTATCTGGCGCAGCGGTTGCAGTCCATGCCCGAGGGGGAAGGAACGGTACTGGATCACTCGCTGCTTTATTTTGTAAACAATATGTGGTCGGGAAAGGCGCATGATAATTCCAGGGTCCCGGTGATAACGGTGGGCAATCTGGGAGGCACACTGGAAACCGGCCGGGTGTTGGATTATCAGGACTCAGGTGATGAAAACAGACGCCTGTGTAGCCTCTACCTTTCCATCATGGACCGTATGGGGGTTAATCTGGAGACTTTCGGAGATGCCCATACACGCCTGATTAATCTCTGATTGCCGGCGGCAACCGTATTCAGAGCCAATCAGAGACTAAAGAAGACAGCTATGACCGTTCGTATACTGGTTACGGGTGACCTGCATATAGGCAGACGCCCCACACGTCTCGCTCACCCCGATCGCGCGGAACGTGCGTCCGCTGCACGCATGTGGCATGCGATTATAGATCGTGCGATTGCTGAAAAGGTCGATGCTGTTCTGCTCAGCGGTGATGTTGTAGATCACGATAATCGGTTCTATGAAGCAACGGGTCCGCTGGAGCGTGGCATGCGACGGCTTGCAGAGGCGACCATCCCGACCTTTGCCGTAGCTGGAAATCACGACTGGGATGTTTTTCCCCGCATTCTTAATCAGCTGGATACCGGTCGTTTCCAGTTTCTGGGACGGGATGGACAGTGGCAGGCGGGTATTCTTCAACGCGATGGAGAGGTGAAGCCTGTGCTTCGTATTGTGGGCTGGTCCTTTCCTGCACGCCATGTTCAGCGCAATCCACTGACGGGATTTCATATCGAAGCCGATCCGGAGATTCCGACGGTGGGATTGTTACATACCGATGTAGACGGTGCTTCGAGTGACTACGCTCCGGTTGATCTTTCGGCGTTACAGGCCTGTGACCTGGATCTCTGGGTTCTGGGACACGTTCATAAACCACAGTTCTGGGATTCCCAAACGGGTGCGAAGGTGCTGTACCCTGGTTCTCCTCAGGCACTTAACCCAGGTGAATCAGGTGTCCACGGCCCCTGGTTGATAAGCCTGGAGGGAGCCGGTCGTGTCGAGTGCAGGCAATTGCCAATGTCCCGGGTACGATACGATCGGTGTGAGGTCGATGTGTCGGGAATCGATACACCGGAGGACTTTGAAACGCGGGTCAATGAAACCCTGATGAGTTTCTTGAAAGACATTTCACCGGAAGAGGAGTTACTGGAAGTGCTCTCACTTCGTATGGATTTTGTGGGTGCGACCCCGCTGTGTACACGCATTGATAAGCTGGCGGAATCCATCTGCGATCTGGAGCGTTCCTACGACAAGGTCGTAGGACGGATTGATAAATGGACCAATCAGACACGTCCGGCAATCAATCTGGATGAACTGGTGCGCAGAAAAGATCCGACCGGGCTGTTGGCGCGTACGTTGGTTGCACTGGAACGGGAGGAATCCGACCCATCACTAGAGAAAATGATCAGCGATGCAACCACCCGTCTCAAAGAGGTATATCAAGCGTCTGCCTACGTTCCACTGGTGGATTCCGGGCCACCGGCAGATCGCAGTTTGGCCCGTGAGATACTCATCCAACAGGTCAGACATCTGCTGGACACGCTTTGTCGACAGCGTTCTGACTTCCAGGAGGGTGACGCATGAGCGAAGCGATACATTTTACCGGTATTGAAATACGCCGGATGCCCGGTTTTCCCGATGGAGGGTTGACGGTAGAGGGATTCAGTGCAGGCATTAACGTTGTCTATGGACCCAACGCTTCGGGCAAGAGCACGCTTGCGCGGGCGATGCAGCGAGTGCTGCGTCAGCAAGCCCCGGGAAGGCAGACCGATTCGTTGAAAGCGGCACTGGTGTTTGACTCGCAGTCCTACGATTTCGATCTGCATCTGGGTGACCGGATCTGCAGCTGTGGAGGGACAGAGATACCCGTTCCGATGCCACTGACGACGGCGGAAATGGGGCCCTGGTATGTGCTGGCACTGCATGAACTGGTTCGGCAGCTGGAGGATCCCGACATTATCCGCCAGATAATACGGGAAAGTGCCGGAGGCTATGATCTGGAAGCGGCTGCCGACGATTTGGAATTCGGTCGTGAACGCCCTCGAGGGGCTAATATCAGCCAGCATAAGGAGTGTGAGGCGGCTTCCCGTGCAACTCGGGAAGCAGAACGGAGACTGGAAGGAATTGCTGAAGAAGAACGTGGATTGGGAGAGTTACGGTCCAGGCGGGAAGTGGCGCATCAGGCCGGAAGAGATCAACGTCAGATTGAAGAAGCGCTGGAGGTTCAGGCAGCTCGTGTTACACGTGATCAGGCGCAGCTATTTCTGGACAGTTTCCCTCCGGTTCTTGAACGAATGAGTGGCGATGAAGTCAGGCATCTTGGGAAGTGTAAGGAGAAGATACAAAGTCTGAATGAGAAGCGAGCTGCTTGCCTTCGCGAAGAGGAAACGGCCCGGGAAATACTGCAGAAACAGGCTTTGCCAGCGTCCGGAGTACGCAATGGAATGATCGAAACACATCGTACGCATGCAGAACGTCTGATGGAACAACAACGCGACATCGATCGCCTTACTGGTGATCGTCAGGCTGCCGACAAAGTGTTGCGTTCTGCACGGGAACGCCTGGGGCCGGATGTGCTCCCGGAACAGATTGAGCAGTTCGATGCGTCGGTACTGGGGGAATTGTTTGATTTCGTACGCGATGCAGAGACGCATCGTCTGGAGCAGGATGCGGTCGAGCATCAGATTCGTCTGATGAAGGAGACGGTTTCGCAAATCGATAGCGATCCCGAAATACTACGAGACGGTGTGATCAAACTGGAACAATGGCTTGCAGAGAGACACATCAGGCCTGTGGAGTCCCACAACTACAGACAGGAGTGGCTGTGGGCTGCCGGAATTACAGCAGGCCTGGGGTTGGGGATGGCTTTGTTATTTCACTGGATATGGGCTTTGCTGATTCCGATTGGTCTGGGTCTTGTCGCGCAATCGTTGATCGCTTCACGACCGAGGGTGGTAACGAATCGACGGGATGAGACCATCGCTCGACAGTGGTCCGGTACCGGGCTCGAGCAGCCGGCGGCGTGGACCAATCCAGAAGTACAAAAGACGCTTCATTCCTTACGCAAAGCACTGGCTGAAAGCCAGATCCAGCAACAGAAAAGCCAGGTGATTGCTGAGCTGAGTGCCAAGCAGGAACCCTTGATGCAGAAACGGCAGGAACTGGAGCAGGTCCGACAGGAGTGGCATGACAGGATCGGACTGACGATGGATCTTGACAATGTGCTGGTTTACATGCTGGCAGAGGAAATAGCCCGCGCTCAGGGAGCCCAGAGCGCGTTAACCGAAACATTTGAAAAGCTGTCGATCACGCAACAACAGCAACTGGCGCTTCTGAATCGTTGCCGCCAGGAGCTGGATCCATATGTAGAATGGCCGGAAGAGATTTCCGCCGGAGATATATCGGGACTGGTGCTTGACCTGGAAACTCGCGTGAAAGCCCATAACGACGCGCAGGGTCGTTTGGAGCGAGCTGAATCGCAAAGGGGGCAGTGTGAGGAGTCGCTGGTTGAATATCAGGCGGAAGCGGCAGCCATTTTTGAAAACCTTCAGCTGGAGGACCAGGACGAACGTTCTTTGAACCGTTATATCGAACAGTATCCCGGTTACAAGGAGGCAAGTGAGGCACTGCGTCTGGCAGAGCATGACTGTGAAAGTTCGCTTAATCGATTCAGCGGTTCGGAAGCAATGCTTGAAATGCCCGTTGAGCAATTGGAAGAGCTGCTGTCAGAAAAGCGTCAGTTGTCGGAGGAACTGACCACGATTGTCGAAGAATACGGAAATGTCGTTGGTCGCGTGGAGGCTGCTGGAAAAGAAACGCATTTGGAGAAGGCACTGACAGAAGAACAGAGTTGTCTGGAGACGCTGGAGGGTGTTCGGGATCAGGATGCCTCGGAGTTGATAGGTAATGTACTGGTAGCACATATGAGGCGTCAGCAGCATCAGGGGCAGCAGCCAGGTGTGCTGACTCGGGCTCAGGAGTTGTTTGCCCGTATCACCAACGGGCGTTATGAACTGGAAGTTCAGGCTGGAGACCCTCCTTCGTTTCGTGCAAATGACACATCACTGGGGCTGAATCAACAGCTGGAGGAACTTTCCAGTGGTACGAGACTGCAGCTGTTGCTGGCGGTACGGGTGGCGTTCGCTGAGCAGCAGGAACACGGAGTACAGCTGCCGCTTATTTTTGATGAGACCCTGGGTAACAGCGACGATCGGCGAGCGGGTAAGATTATCGAAGCGGCCCTCGAGATAGCCCGGGGAGGTCGACAGGTCTTTTATCTGACAGCGCAGCATGATGAGTTGGGTAAATGGCGACGTGTGCTGGCCGAAGAGCCTGACATCCCTAACCGTGAGTTTGATCTGGCTCGACTGCGCGGTTTCAGTGAAGTCGAATATGCCCCCGGGGAAGTGGCGCTGGAAGAGGTACCTCGTGATGCGATTGCCGAACCGGAAAGCGATGACTGGACCGATTACGTTACCCGGCTGAAAATTCCAGAACTGGATCGGCGTAGCCATATTGGTGGAGTTCATATCGGGTACGTTGTATTTGATGTACAGGACCTGCATCGTTTGCTTAAGAGTGATATCAACAAGTGGGGACAATTGCAGGCACTGGTCGAAACGGGGGCTCCAGGTGATCTAACGGCCGATTCGGATTTATACCTCAGG
>CAXEIY010000275.1:0-4497 GCA_963996245.1 uncultured Planctomycetia bacterium
ACGAGTTCCTTCTGGAGCAAAACTCTGGCCTGTGCAGTTTGTTGCAGACCAATCTGCGTTACTGAAGGGAGCCTTGGTTACACTAGAAGTTGTTCCCATCGATTCTTCTCACAGACTTAAAAGTAGATCACAACAAAACATCCCTTTTATTAATCATCCAGGCGGTGATGCTTGGAGAACGGTTCGGCTTAACCGCTTTGTACTTGGAGTTACCGAACCAGCGCCATTTACCATCGATGTCACTCCACCATCCGTACCACTCGTCCGTGGCGGTGAATTAGCTGTACCTGTAAAGGTCACTCGGCGCGAAGGGTTTAACCAACCGGTCCAGTTCCGATGTGACTGGAGGCCTCCAGGTATAGGTTTTCCTCCCACCCAAGTAATTCCATCAGGACAGAATGAGGCCTTCCTACGTATTTCCGCGCAGGAAAGAGCTCCGCTTGGTATTTTGCCTATCGTTGTCGTTGCCAGTACCGTACGAGAAGACTTCAACGATTATGTTGGCACGGGGCATGTACGTGTATCTTCTGCGATCGTCAATCTGACCATCACGGAACCGTACGTTGAACTAACCAGTCAGCCAGAAAGTATCCGTCGAGGCCAGCGTAAACAGTTTGTTTGGACCGTAAGCCACAAGAGACCGTTTGAAGGAGAGGCACGCGTGAAACTTATTGGTCTGCCTAAGGGAGTTCATCTGATTAATCCTCTTCCTCTCTTAACAAAGCATTTAAAGGAGATTTCATTTCAAGTTGAAGCAACCAATGAAGCTTTGCTTGGGCGTGTCGCTGGACTATCGTGCGAAGTGGTTGTTGAAACCGAAGGGCAGGAAATTCTTCAACGGACGGGAAGTGGAACTCTACGAATCGACCCGAAACTATAAACATACATAAGGTAGAAAACTCGATTTCAATCAGTAAAAGAACTGGAGCGGTAATGTTTAACTATACTCTCTATAGGTTGATGAAGGTAATCAGGTGTGTGGCCATCGTTTTCGTTGGTTCCGTAATTTCGATTTATGCTCTTGCCGATGATAGAGGCTCTTCCACATTGAGTTTTCGTCGGGATGTAATGCCTATTCTATTTCGTGCTGGGTGTAATGCGGGTACATGCCATGGTTCTGCACAAGGGAAAGATGGCTTTATGCTTTCACTGTTCGGTTATGATCCGAAGGGCGATTATTTTAGAATCACTCAGGAGATGATTGGGCGCCGAGTGAACACGTCTGTTCCAGAACAGAGTTTACTGTTGAAAAAGGCCGTCGGTGCAGTTCCACATACCGGTGGTAAGCGTTTTGATCGGGATAGTAGTTACTACCGGACCCTGCTTCATTGGATCGAATTAGGGGCACAGGATGATTCCGGTCAAGTTCCCGATACTATCGAGATCGTGTTATCAAAGACCCGCTTTGTGTTCGAAGAGATTGGTAACATAGGAATGCTTAAGGTGGTAGCAAAAGCGGACGATGGGTCTTCAGAAGATGTCACATCATTGGCTCGGTTCCATAGCAACAACATGAATGTAGCCACAATCGATGAACATGGCCAAGTAACGGCTATTGGACCAGGTGACACGTACGTTTTCGCCCGTTTCAGTAGGTTTACGGTTGGAGCAGAAGTCATTGTGTTACCACAGGCAGATGGGTTCACTTGGCCAAACCCACCAGTATTTAACTATATTGATACATTAGTATTTGAGCGGTTACAGAAACTCCGGATCGTTCCTTCAGATTTGTGTGATGATGAAACTTTTCTGCGTCGTGTTACGCTCGATCTTGTCGGTCGACCGCCAACCAGCAACGAGTACTACGATTTTATGGAAGACACCCAATCGGGAAAACGTTCACGTAAGGTTGACGACCTGCTGCAAAATAATGCTTTCGCTGATCTTTGGACGGCATTGTGGGGTGAGCAATTACGGATCATTGGGGGAAACTACGCACCAGTTGCTACCCATGTCAAGGCCGCCGAGGCATTTTATGAATGGATCCGCCAACAAATGCGTTCCGGTCGACCGCTCAATGAGTTTGTAGCGGAAATGGTAGCCTCCTCTGGCAGCAACCTCATGAATGGACCTGTGAACCTCTATACAATGATGATACACAAGCCAAAGGTCGATCCGAAGGCTCTCGCCGCTGACTTTTCGCAGGTGTTTCTCGGTGTTCAAATTCAGTGTGCTGAATGCCATAATCACCCATTTGATCGTTGGACGATGAATGACTACTATGGTTTTGTTAGTTTCTTTACCGGTATACGGCGTAAACCTGGCGTTGAACCTCGAGAACGTCGAATTTACTACGACACCTCGGCTCCACCTGCTAACCACAAGGTTGATGGTCGACCGATGCCTGCCAAAGTGCTTGGTTCAACCGAGTCAGTTGAGAGAGATGGAGACCCTCGTAGAGAGCTTGCTGATTGGTTAACGTCTCCAAAAAATGAGTTATTTAGTCGTAACCTTGCCAATCGTATCTGGGCACAATTGCTGGGTCGTGGAATTATTGAACCAGTAGACGATGTGCGAATAAGCAATCCACCAGTGAACGGTCCGTTACTCGAGGCATTATCGAAACGCTTAGTAGATTCAGGGTTTGATTTACGGAGTCTCGTGCGTGACATTTGTAACTCCCGTGTTTATCAACTCAGTGCCAAACCTAATTCCTCGAACAAAAGGGACACACGGCAATTCTCCCACGCGCATCTACGTCGTTTGCGAGCTGATGTTCTGATGGACTCAGTTGTGGCAGTTACTGGGGTTACACGACGGTTCCCAGGATTTCCTGAAGGAACGCGAGCCATTGATTATTACCCACGTGTGAGTGGTGACAGCAAAGGTCCAAGATTTGGCGATGAGTTCTTCAAAACTTTCGGTCGTTCCAGTCGGGCGACGATCTGTGCCTGTGAAACAAAGAAAGAGCCAACTCTTTCGCAGGCACTTCATATGGCCGTTGGTGATACCCTGAAGGATCGCCTTTCCACTGGCGGCAAAGTGAAACAGTTCATGTTATCACAAAATACAACTGAAGGAATAATTGAGGAAATCTTTATCCACACGCTCAGCCGTCGACCTACTCGCGAGGAAGTAGAAAGTTTCGGAGAACTCATAGGCGATAATGTAACGGACTCCGCTGTCTATGAGGACATCTTGTGGGGACTACTGAATTCGACGGAATTTATGTTTAACCATTAGACCTTAATGGATTAAACAAACACGAGTTATCCTGTTAACCATCTTTTGAACCAAGCTACGGAGTTTTTCCACATCACATCACAAGTGCTGTGGGCAACACCTTTGTGAAGAACTACCTCGATTTTGTCCGAACAATCTACGTAAATTTCGGAGAGGGCTTCAGCGAATCGTTGACCTCCATCAGGAGGAACCTGCTGGTCATCAGCACCAGATTGAAACGAGATAGCGGGACAATGAACGTAGTTTTCCAAGTGCGTCAAAGGATTGTATTGATTATAATAAGCTTGTGCGTTTTTGTCTGGCTTACCTGGTGATTCAAAAGATCCGGGGCGTAACCAATCTGGTGTGGCAATCATTGCCGAAACTGCAGTGATACGTTTGTCCTCCCCCGCAGCTGCCACGGCGATGTCTCCTCCCATTGAAACTCCTCCCATACCGATTTTTTCCTCAACGGACAGGTTTTTGATTGCCCAGTCGATAATTTTTGGTGTTTCTTTTGTTGTGTTTGCCAGGATTGGCCAGAAGTACCGCCGGATGTTATTACGAACTCTTTCTCGGAGTTCCTCAACTGTATTATCCATGCGATCGCCATGCTGATCGGGATCAAAACTTAGCACGAGGAATCCAGCTTTTGCAATCGTTTCCGCTTCTCTTATTCCTGTGTCCTTATCCGAACTGAAACCTGCAAGCCAAATGACGAGTTGTCGTTTCTCGAGTCCTTCGGGTTCGTACCAAACTAATGGAATTTCATCAACTGTCGCTTGTTGGATATTCATTTTTCCCCCTTTGATTTATCATCTGGGACAAAAGCAAGTTGAGTATTGAAGCGAATAAAAGGTGATTTCAAATTTATCCGAAAACTCGCTTCCTGCTCAGCAGCTTATTATTTTTGTCTTAGCAAAAACCAAATCTAAATAAAAAAAACGTCATTGTAGTTTATTAGCCATTTACTGAAAAAAAACGGAATACATATACCGAGTCAGCACTGATAATTTCACCATTTTAGGTAAACTATTTTTACTGGATATTTTATCATAATTACAGAATCGTATCATTGTGTACCTACAACTATTATACGGCTACACTGTTCAGCACCCCCAATTACTGTCAACCAATCTGTCTCTTTACCCCAAAACATTAATCGTGTTAGAATATTTTATTAGCTCGACTTGGTTATTCCTTCCGATATTGACAATTCAGCATTGAAAACTGCAATGATCTCAAGATACAAATCAATAATTTCATGGATCAAAAAGCCCATAATATCTATGCTCTTTTTAGGCTGTTGCGCCTTAGCAATTTGTGCATGTGACA
>CAXEIY010000276.1:0-4097 GCA_963996245.1 uncultured Planctomycetia bacterium
ACAGACCATCCGGTGAAAAAAAGGGCCTCTGTCCGGTGTCTGTATCTGGGATGGCCAGGGCGTCGAATTCGTTCAGGTTACGAACAAATAACTGGGTTCCGGTTTGGACTTTGGCAACAAACGCAATACGGGTTCCATCTGGTGAGATGGCGAGAGAGTCACAAATCATTCCGAGATGAGCAAGGGGGTATAATCGTTCAATATGCTTATTCGGCAGGTGGTAGCTATGGCGGAGAACGGGTGTGGGTGATGAGGAAGCGGGTGATTCGGTTATCGGTGGAGTAACGGGTATGTTCCACAGCATCAAGGTCATGATCGCGCCTAAGAGTGTGCCCAGAACAAGGCAGGCTGACAGCGTAATCATGTTCCTCTTCGACTTAGGCTGAACCGGCAAAGGTACATGGAGGCTCTCGGTCGACTGAGTGGACAGCCCTGCTTGCGTGGAAGAAGATAAAGACAAGGTTTCTTCAATGTCTAATCGAACCGTACCAGCGTCGGGAAGACGCATATCCGCATCTTTTTGGAGGCAGCGTTCTAATAGCTTTTGGATTCCCGGAGGTGTCTGTGGAGGAAGCAGTGACCAGTTGGGTTCGCGTTCGATGATTGCTACGAGAGTATCGGTGACCGTGTCTCCTCCAAAAGCGGGTTGTCCGGTCAGCATTTCGAAAAGGATACATCCAAAGGACCAAAGATCCGTCCGTTTATCGAGATTACGTCCACGCGCTTGTTCCGGACTCATGTATGCCGGAGTCCCGAGAATTTGACCCGTGGCAGTTTGTATGGCATCGGGCACGGAAGACCCGCTCCCCGGATCGACAAGTCTTACTTGTTTGGCTAAACCGAAGTCCAGAACTTTTACAGTAAACGAACCGGTTACGCGGATGTTGGCGGGTTTCAAGTCTCGGTGAATAACGCCATGATTGTGAGCCGACTCCAGCGCCGACGCAATTTGTCTTCCAAGTTGAAGAGATTCCTTGATACTCAATCGGGAGTGTTCAATAAGTTGGTCCAGCCCTTCTCCTTCAACGAATTCCATGACCAGGTAATACTGTCCGTCTAAAATTTCATGATTGTAAACAGTTGCTATGTGGGGATGGTTAAGCGATGCCAAAAGCGATGCTTCTCGGCTGAATCGGGAAACCATGTCTTCATCACCAGCAAATCCTTCCGTAAGGGTCTTGATGGCAACGGTCCTGTTCAGTTGAGGGTCAACGGCCTCGTAGACAACACCCATAGCACCACGGCCGACCATTTTTGTAATTTTATAGTGGCCAAAGGAACCATGTGTGGAAGTATGGTTTGGGTTCTGTGCCTCAGTATTTTGAGGTGCGACCGTTTCGTCGTGGCCGCGATTCGGGTTGGGTGTGGAGTGTCGGTTGTTCATGGTTCAGATCAGGTCTAATGAATAAGTTTCCTGTAATTGTAAAGAGATTGGTTCAGATTCCAATAAGCAACCCGTTGTCACTGCCGAAAGCTGGAGCATCGTTCGTTTCGAATGACGGGCGGAAAACATAAAAGCATATGGATAGAACAGAATCCGAGTCCTGAGTCCCTACATTACAACGAGTTACTATCCCTAAAGAGCGTTTAAGGGGGCCGGCCTGAAGAGACGCACTTACGGGTTGTTGATGGTCGTTTCATTGCTCAAGTAGAAAGGAGCAAGAGGGACTGCCTTGGGTTGACGGATATTGTGGAAACAAAGTAAGAAAGTGAAGGATCCTTTCAGGAAAGGATCCAGGACAATGGCAACTACCGGTGCCCTGAAAACACGGTGCTGGTGAAAACAGAAGGTATGCCAAGTTGGATGAACGGAGCAAGTCAATCTAATCTCAACACAGACAGAGCGGTAAGATCATTACGGTTTCATCGGGCATTGAACGAGGGGCAGCAGGTAATTGCCGAAGCTGACCGACTCTGTTGTCACGGATTCTTATATTCCCTGGTAGGACTAATGTTGATACACGAACTCCTTCGAGTTCAGGATAGTCCATAAAATATCTTCCCACGCCTTCCGGCGATCTGGGTTTCGATTGATATAGTCCAGGAAAGTCCGCTGTGTCTCAGGTGATGGATGTCGTGCCAGCGCCCGTTGGTACAATTGGTTCAGTATCTGTTCATCCGTAGCGCCTGAGCCAAGCATTTCAGGTAAACGCCCTTTGGCCGAGGATAGTTTTCCCGCTACAAGATCCCCGACCGTTAACTCGAGTGCCTGTTTGCGACTAAAACCGGTCGATCGGTCACATTCACAGGTCTGCCGACGTACCGGCTGTCCAAAAGTTCTCAAAAACGGGTGCAGCTCATAGCGAACGTAATTTCCAGACGAATTGATCAGGGTCACCAGGTCTGTGACCGGAAGCTGCACGGCACGCGTTCCCGGCGGCAACGTTATGGACTCAGTGGGTATACCGACGATGTAGTCTTTCATGATTTCATAGGATTCGGGGATACCGGTTACTTCACAGATCGCATCCAGAAGAACTTCTGCGGGAAGAGGGCGGGCATTCTGATGAGAAAAATAGCGGTGATCGGTTCGGTTAAAGGCATTCGAAACAGAACTTAACTGATAAGTTCTGGACAGGGTAATGGTTCGGATCAGTGGTTTGATTCGAAATCCACCGCTGATAAAGTGTTGAGCCAGAGCTTCCAGCAACTCGTCGTTTACCGAGGGGTTTGAATCGCGAAAATCATCAACCGGGTCGACAATTCCTCGACCGTTAAGATGAAACCACACTCGGTTAACAATAGATTTTGCAAAGAACGGGTTGTCGGGACGTGTCAACCAGTCAACCAGAACCGTTCGTAAATCCGTGCCGTCTTTAATCGCTTCGGGTGACTGACCGGGAAAATGGGCAGTGATATGTTTGTTAGCATTTTCTGTTAAACGCGCCGCATCCAGGTCAATCTGAACGGCCATCTGACGCCGGTCGGGTCTACCACTGGGGCCGGCTTCACCAAGTCGGCTTCGCTTGACCTGAGAGAAAAAGGCAGCCAGACCGAGATAGTCATTTTGGGTCCAGCGTTCATAGGGATGATTATGACACTGGGCACATTGCAATCGAATTCCCAGGAACAGCTGGGCGGTTGATTCAGCCAGGTCTTTCTGTAGATAATCGGCGTCGGTTACTTCTTTGGGCATCGGTGTTGCGCAGAAGTAATTCGTGGCCGGGTCTTTGTATGATTCTCCCTGTGAGGTCAGCAGTGCGCCGGCGATCTCGGAGAGTGGGAGATCGTTTTGAATCTGATCTCGGAGCCATCTCTGGAACGCCTGCGCGCCTTGGAGCTGGATTGAATCCCGACTGACTCGCAGTACGTCCATCCATTTTTTAGTCCAGTAGTCCGTGAATTCACTGCGCCCCAGCAACTGGTCAACGAGTTGTTCGCGTTTATTCGGATCGGTTGATGCGATAAAGCTGGATGTCTCATCCGGTGAAGGGAGGATGCCGCAAAGATCCAGATAGGCGCGTCGTACAAATGTTTCGTCGGAACAGATTTCCGATGGAGCAATGTTCAACAACTGGAGTTTTGAAAATACGTGGTGGTCAACAAAATTGTTGGTAGAGGGGTTGGGCCAGTGGAAGTCTTGGTCAGCTTTGGCGATATGCATCAGGCGTACCGAAACCAATTGCCCCATGTATCGACAGAGAATGGCTACTTCACCTTGTTGCTGAAATTGAACGAAACCGGACTGGTCTACCTGGGCGATCGCTAGATCGCTGCTCAGATATGTCGTAATTCGAGTCACGTCTTCGGTGGAGCCATCGTCATAGGTTGCTCGGACAGCCAGTTGTTGTTCCATTGCAGGGGACATGAGAACCCGTTTTAAGGGTATGACCTCTACTGATTTTATTGAGGCCGTATCGGAATCGTGTGTAAGTCCCTCGCTTTGCCAGGTGTGGAGCAATTTTGCAACGTGATCTTCCTTATGAAATCGCTGACCTCCGACGTGGGGGATTTGAGCCAATGGTTTTTGCATGAGTAGACTGTTGTCGGGCTGGAAGGGGTTAGTTCGACGACCGAATGCCTCCCGTGCAAGCTGTTCAAAATCAAAATCAGCGTCGGAACCCCAGAGACTTAATCGGAATCCGCCCTTGCCACTC
>CAXEIY010000277.1:0-3836 GCA_963996245.1 uncultured Planctomycetia bacterium
CAACAGGGTTAGTGCCATGGCGTCAACTTCCAAAACGCACATGCTCGGGCCTCCACTCCACACCGACATTATTTACTCACAGCAAAATGGATCCCATTCCGCTTTCCAGTGGTGAGCCTTCGTACTCTGATCAGACAGCATGACCAGGGTGAAAAACCACACTGCCAACACGAACATGCTCGAAACAAGACACTTTAAAATTGCCCCGTCACTGGACACTTGATTCTGGATGGACGAAGACATAGTGGATTACCTTCTGGAATTCCCCAACAAAACCCCTATAGTGGAATTACACATCTACCGTTCATACAGGTCATTCCCCGAGCCTCCTCGTGCAACAACCTCTCGACCCAACGGCAACCGCACCAACACGTGTACAGCGATCGCAACCCTCTGATCCGACGACTTTTTCCGGACCAGTCACGGGCACCAGTCACTGCGCGATCTGTGGTGAAACTACGGTTCATTTGCATTTAAAAGCAAGCAGCGATCGCATTCCCAAGGTATACCGAATCACCGAAGAAGAACATGCCACATGCTGGGACCTCTGGAAATGTCAGACTTGTGGACTTATTTTCTCAGACTGGCGACTGACTGATGAGGAACTGGCAGAACTCTATAAACGGATGCAGGACGAACTGTATGATCGCGAAGATGAATGTCGCCGATTGACTTTTCGAGGAGGGCTCTCTCTGATTGCTGATCACCACAACCACTCTCAGAATGACCCGACCGCAAAACCGAAAAGCACCGACTCACAGACGCCTCGAGGACGATTGCTTGATATTGGTTGTGCAACTGGCATTTTTCTTGAAGAAGCCAGAAAGCAGGGATGGCAAGTATCTGGAGTCGATTTATCTCACTGGGCCGTACAGCAAGCCCGACAGCGTAAATTAACCGTTCACGAAGGGGATGTCTATTCACTCCCGGATGATGGCCCCTACGATATCGTCACCATGCTGGACTACATCGAACATGATGCGGCACCCGGAAACCTTGTTGCTCAGTGCGCGAAACTCCTTCACCAAGGAGGCCTGCTTTACATTACTTCTCCCGATATCGGCGGTTTTACTGCCAAGTTGTTGCGCTCACGCTGGTGGGGCATCAATCCCCTTCATCTGTACTATTTTTCTCGCAAATGTCTTACTGAGCTGCTGGAAAGACAGGGATTTGAAGTGGTCATCACACGCGCTTACAGAAGGACCTTCACATTAGGGTACTGGGTTAGCAGACTGGAACATTTTCATCCCCTCCTGGGACGTAGCGGTGCCTTCCTGTTTCGTACCCTAGGACTTGCCAACATTCCGATCCCCATCAATCTTTACGATATGATGGAAGTCATAGCCAGAAAACGCTGAACCAAGTCGCGTTTCCGATCTCCCCTCGATACTGTCTCGTATTTAAGACGACCTATTCTTATCATTCCCTTTGCGCAACAGCGTCCCTATCCTGCTTACGCATCCCACCTCTATGTTAACCTGGACAGGTGCCTGACGGTGATCAGGCGAACCTTCTGGTTGCTTATCTGCTGTCGTGCGTTTCCCGCTGAATATCAACTCCCGTTGAAGTTTTGCCTTTTGACATACTATAATCATCGCTCGGCTTAGTCGATGAGCGAGTGGTCATAAACTCACCTCATCATGGATAGTAGTTTCAATATAGACGAGTGGACCGGTTCCAGCCTGCTTGGTGGCGGTACATCGCCAACAGCAATGCGGAGGACTGCAGGTGAAAGTACGAGTAGGAATCAATGGTTTTGGACGCATCGGTAGACTCGTATTTCGCGCAATGGCGGCTCGACCCGAATCATTTGACATTGTTGCGATCAATGATCTGACGGACACTCGAGCACTGGCCATGCTTCTGAAATACGATAGCGTTCACGGTCGCTTTCCAGGAAGTGTCGACTACGATGACACACACCTTTTCGTCAATGAGCAGCCGATCAAAATTATTTCTGAACGCAATCCGGCACAGCTTCCCTGGAAAACGCTGGAAGTTCAAGTTGCCCTAGAATCGACGGGCGTCTTTACCGGAAGAGCCACTGAAGACAAACCTGGATACGACAGCCATCTCGAAGCGGGTGCCGATCGCGTCGTGCTTTCTGCGCCAGCCAAAGATGCACCCGACCTCACGGTGGTTCTCGGAGTCAATGATGATCAACTTTCTCCTGCACATCGCTGTGTTTCCAATGCAAGCTGCACGACCAACTGCCTCGCGCCAATGGTCCAGGTACTCCACGAACAATTTGGCATGGCCAAAGGATTGATGACCACCGTTCATGCCTATACCAATGACCAGAGTGTCTCTGACTTGCAACACTCCGATCCACGACGTGCCCGTGCAGCAGCCATGAACATCATCCCCACTACTACCGGAGCAGCGACGGCAGTGGGACTGGTTATCCCTGAGGTCCAGGGAAAACTTACAGGAATCGCCATGCGTGTACCGGTCATCGATGGTAGCGTTACGGACCTGACAGCGGTTTTAGATCAGAACGTCACGTCCGATCAGATCAACGAAGCGATGCGAGCAGCTGCCTCTGGCGCACTTAAAGGTATCATGGAGTACACCGATGATCCCATCGTTTCCAGCGACATCGTTGGAAACACCCATAGTTGTGTTTTCGATGCATCCTGGACACAAGTCATTGCCAGCAACCTAGTAAAAGTGGTCGGATGGTATGACAACGAGTGGGGCTATTCGAACCGAGCCGCTGACCTTATCACACGTATGGCGCAGCTCACCTAATCGCGCATAGATCGAACACTGAAATTGCCCACGCATCATGAAATGATCTTAGCATGAACCGTTTGGAACGTATTGCATGGCTGCGACAAGGAAATCCACGAATTGCACCGTCCCTGTTGGCATGTGATTTTGTTCGTCTTGAAAGTGAATTGCAAGCATTGGACAATGGCGGTGCTGAAGTACTTCATCTGGATGTAATGGACGGCCATTTTGTCCCCAATCTGACATACGGTCCACTTATCATTAAGAATATAAGAGACCATTCCTCGTTGGTGCTTGATGCACACCTGATGATATCCAACCCATCGCAATATCTTGGAGAGTTTATTGACGCAGGATGTGATATTGTCACGATCCATCTGGAATCCACGTCGGATCCCGGGCCACTAATGATGGAATTACGAAAACAAGGAATTATAGCCGGTTTAAGCATCAAGCCAGATACACCTGTGGAAATGATTTTCCCCTGGCTTGACCAATGTGACTTGGTTTTGATTATGAGTGTAGAGCCAGGATTTGGAGGCCAAACATTCCAGGATAATGCCTTGGAAAAACTGCGTATTCTGAGAAAAAGAGGACCTGAAAATCTGCTTCTTGAAGTGGATGGCGGGATCAAACGTCACAATATTACCATCGTGGGACAAACAGGCTGCGACCTGATAGTTGCCGGAACCGCCATCTTCCAGGCCCCGGATTACGGCGAGGAGATCAAACACCTGTCCCGTCTATCCCAAACGCCCGATATTGCCCAGACCTCGAAGTGATACCGCGTATCAACCTTCCTCCCCAACAACCAAGTCTAACCAGAATCTCGAGAAGGGGCCGTTTTATACCTTTTGGGCCTGCTCACTCTATGCGCGGAAACCTAACTCCTTACAAACACAAATCTTACGACTAATCAAGACGGACCTTCAACGATTTTTCTGACGGTCACTCTAACCGTGCTACTGATAGAGATACCCCGAGAATTACCCGTAAAACAATAGATTATTATTTCCGTCTCCCAACGCAGTCTGTTATAATTAGCCGCTGATTCTTACAGGATACCAATCCTGTCTACCAACTATGCCTTGTATAAAGGAACA
>CAXEIY010000278.1:0-3986 GCA_963996245.1 uncultured Planctomycetia bacterium
GGCGTATTGATGTTATTTGTGGTTTTGTTTCTGCGCGGCGGTGTGTTTGGTATCAAGGCTCAGTTCCGCGTGTGGAGAGACAAAAAGAAAAGTGAACACCGTTCGGCCCGTGCCGAGAAAGGAGGCGAGATGCTGCCTGAAGAAGCGACCGAAGTCCGGGATAAAGATGAACTGGCGTTTCGTCGGTACGACAAGAACCAGCGAGATTTTCTGAAAACGCTAGTCACCGACGAGGTCATTGAGGAATTCAAGAACAAGCCGCTGGGTCAGCACAGCGAGGCCTTGGAGAGGCTGCTCACCTACTTCCGACGCCAGCCGATGGTCGATAAATATGCGATCAAATGTGTTGAACCGTTCAAGGCTTATCAAATCGTAGCGCTGTCAGGTATACCTGGCGTTGCACCGCGGCTGGTGGAGGACAAAATTTATGCCAGCCAGGAAGACGCGTACGTTGGTGTATTCACGCGCCGGATTCAGGATCTGCTGGAATCGTAGGAGGGAGGGAAGCTGGCCAGTTGGCGTCGCTGAGGCCGGTGTCTGTACGAATGATGTTGCGCCATTAACGAGGAATAAGGCATGGCAGAGGTTAAGCTGTTCGGTTACTGCAACAATATTTCCGTTCGACCGGGGGACGAACAGACGTTTCATGTCACGGCTGACGGAACAAGCACCGCGGAGGCTCAGCTCGTACGCCTTATCCACGGTGACCAGCATCCGGATGGTCCCGGATTTATTGAAGAAGAGGTCGACTGCGAAATCAACGGGACCTGGGAGGTCAAGAAACAATATACCCAGGTGGGCTCCTACCTGCAGGTTGCAGACCCTGAGAACCGCCTCTGCGTAGATGGCAGTTTTTCGATGTTTGCCTACATTTGGCCCTCACTACACCCTAAAGTGGGTGCTCAAGCTGTTTTCGGCCGTTACGACGACTACAATTCTGTCGGTTACGGTATCGGTATTGAACCCACAGGGAAGCTTCTATTTATCGTAGGGGACGGAAAAGAGTTCGACCACGTTGAGGCAGAGATACCTCTGCAGCGTCATATCTGGTACTTCGTTGGCGCTTCCTATGATGCAGCCACAGGCAGAGCGACGCTGTACCAGGCGGGTGTGGTGAACCGGTATAACTCGCTCTGGGGCAAGGTCACGCCCATGGATTACGACTCACATGTTTCCGAGGTCCTGCGTTTTAAGCCGGAACATGCCCCTGACATTTCTTTTCTGGTCGGGGGGACATGGGATTATCACAGTAACCGTGGAAAGTTCGTCAACGAACTTTATTCAGGCAAGATCGACCGTCCGGGGATCGTCTCGCGGGTCCTGTCCCGATCCGAATTCGATCAAATCTGTGCGGGCGGAAAACCACCCGAGAATGACATTCTTGCGTACTGGGATACGACCGTCGGTTACACCGATACCGGTATTGGTGACACCGTCACGGATACTGGCCCGCATGGTTTGCATGCCACCGGCATCAATAAACCGGTTCGGGCACAGACCGGCTGGAACTGGAACGGTCGTAACGACTGTTTCCGACTGGCACCGGAGGAATACGGCGGTATCGAGTTGCATGATGATTCAATAATCGATTGCGGCTGGGATGTGACGAACCGATTGACGATTCCCGAAAATCTTAAAAGTGGGGTTTATGCGATTCGCCTGTGCGCCGGCGACGGGACCGGACTCGGCGAGGAATATCTGGTGTTTTTCGTCCGGGCCAAAATACCGAAAGCGCCGATCGCATTGCTCATTCCCACTGCCAGCTACCTGGCCTATGCCAATGATCACCTCACTTTCGATGCCCAGATGGCCCAGCCCATTGTTGGACAAACACCGATAGTGTCTGACATCGATATCGAGGTTTATCAGAGTCCTGAATTTGGCTTGTCGACCTATGATCACCACCGGGATGGCGCGGGGGTATGTTACTCGTCCTACCGTCGGCCAATAGTGGCCATGCGCCCTAAATACCGTCAGACGATGAGCGGGGTAACTTGGCAGTTTCCTGCCGATCTTTCCATAGTCGCCTGGCTGGAGCATTGCAACTATGATTACGAGGTGCTGACGGACGAGGACCTGCATAAGGAAGGAGTTGCTGCACTATCACCCTACAAGTGCGTTATCACCGGTACTCATCCAGAATACTATTCCGAGACCATGCTGGATGGGACCGAGGATTTTGTCGCAGGTGGCGGACGGTTGATCTACATGGGTGGCAACGGCTATTACTGGAACGTGGATTTCTGTAAGGATGAACCCTGGTGCATGGAGGTACGCAAACTGGATTCCGGAATGCGGGCCTGGAACGCAAAACCGGGCGAACATTATATGCAGACCACCGGACAGAAAGGGGGGCTCTGGAAGAACCTCGGTCGGCCGCCCCAGAAAGCACTGGGCGTGGGTTTTATCTCCCAGGGTTTTGAATCATGCCGTCCTTTCCGGCGTATGCCAGACAGTTGGCACCGCACGGTATCGTGGATGACCGACGGAATCGAAGGAGAGATCATTGGTGACTTTGGCCTGGCCCACGGGGCGGCCGGCGGTATCGAAATGGATCGCTATGATCTGGAGAAAGGCACTCCGCCACATGCAAAAATCATCGCATCCTCAGGCGGACACACGGACAACTACATGCTGGTCTGCGAAGAGGTGCTGTATGCCTTTCCTGGAATGACAGGGTCCTACGATCATCGAATCAGAGCTGACATGGTGTATTTCACGTCTTCCAATCATGGTGCGGTGTTTTCAACTGGCTCGATCGCCTTTGGCCAGGCGCTGCCTTGTAACGGCTTTGTTAACAATGTATCGAAATTGCTCGCCAACCTGGTCGATGCGTTCTCAAAAGCGGGTCCGTTGCCCGGAGGGGCGTGGATCGCGGATGAGAAGCAGTGGCGCTGACCGGCTTGAAAACATGAGGTGTTTTCCAGGGGGTTATGGATGACTGAAGAAATCAGACTCGTGATCCACGGGGTCGAGTCGGCAGAAGAAATACCCGGCATTGACCGGATTAAGAAGAATACCCAAATTCATTGCGCGCCGGATCTTGAAAGTCTTCAGCGTCATCTGCCTGAAGCGGAGGCTCTCTTGGGCTGGAATTTCCGGGCCACGGAACTCCGGGAGGCCTGGCCTCTGGTGGACAGCCTGCGCTGGATTCAATGGGGTGGGGCAGGAGTGGATGCGGTATTGTTCCCGGAACTCGTTGCCAGTGACGTCCTGCTGACCAATGTCCGCGGTGTGTTCGACCGCGCCATGGCCGAATACACACTGGCGCTAATTCTTGCCTTTGGCAAGGAACTTCCCGAGACCTACGCGGCACAGCGTGAACACCGCTGGTCCTATCGCTGGACCGAGCTTGCCGCGGGTCGGTCGGTGCTTGTGGTCGGTGTCGGCAGCATCGGTCGAGAGATCGCCCGGATCCTCAAGCGGATGGATTTCGTCGTCTCGGGGGTGGGCCGCTCCGCCCGTGATTCCGACCTGGATTTTGGCAAGATCCATGCGGTCAGCGATCTGGACCGCTGCCTGGCAGAGGTGGACTACGTTGTACTGGTCACACCATTGACACCCCAGACCCACGGTCTTTTTGGTGCCGCTCAGTTCTCGGCCATGAAACCCTCAGCGCGATTCATTAATCTCGGGCGGGGGGAGTTGGTCGATGAGGCTGCGCTTCTTGAAGCGCTCAAAGACAATCAGATCGCGGGTGCCGGGCTTGATGTTTTCTGCACCGAACCCCTGCCAGCCGAGAGTCCGTTCTGGGATCTCAACAACGTGATCGTCTCTCCGCATATGTCCGGTGACTACCGGGGACACAAGGAAGCCATGGCTGATGTGTTTCTGGAAAACTTCGAACGGTTCCGGGACGGTCGCGAACTGGTCAACCTGATCGACAAGTCTCTGGGCTTCGCCAGAACCTGAATATCTCAGCAGGTTACATCGCGAGGCCGGCCGGCCGCGGCACACACCCGCCCAGCCCAGCCGACCCTACCCGA
>CAXEIY010000279.1:0-7637 GCA_963996245.1 uncultured Planctomycetia bacterium
AGCACCCAACCAGAAGCGGTGACCGATGAGGATGCCACATCCGACATGTCCCAGGCTGAACCCACCGAGGCCGACACGGCCCAGAGCGAACCCACCGAGGCCGACGCTTCTCAGGACGAACCCACTGAGGCTGATACGGCCCAGAGCGAACCCATCGAAACCGACGCTTCTCAGGACGAACCCACTGAGGCCGACACGGCCCAGGACGAACCCACCGAAGCCGACACGGCAACAAAGTCCACCGAAGACCTGCTCTCTGAAATCAAACGACTCAGTGAGCAGACCCGTTTCCGAACGGTAGAAGAATTGCTCGAGAATCAGGGGTCGCTGTTGGACGTGGCACAACAAGTCCTGGCAACCAATCCAGACGTGGCGGTAAGAGATCAGGCTCGTGAAGCGGTGCTCACTGCAGCCTATGGAATCACGCGATACGATGCCACCCGCAAAGATCTGCTCGAATCGGTCGACACCCTGGCAACCGACATCCTCGCCGAAACCACCGAAGGCGAAATGGCCGCATCGGCGATGTTCTACAAAACGATGGTCCACCTGAACCTGGAACGGGAGGACAGCGCTGAGGATCCTGAGATTAACAAGCGTCTGTATGCGATGTCCAAGGACTTTGTCGAAAAATTTCCATCCGATCCACGTGCTTCGGCGGCGTTGTACATGATAGGTCAGAACGCGCAAATGGACGGCCAGTACGAGACCGCGCTGGAAGTACTCCGTTTTCTGATAGAGCGGGACCCTTCGAGCCAATACGGCCAGATGGCATCCGGAGACCTGAAGAGATTCGAGCTGCTCGGCAACCCGATGGAACTGGTCGGGCCGTCACTGGATGGTACAGAGGTGAACCTGGCCCAATACAAGGGAAAAGTGGTTCTGGTCGATTTCTGGGCAACCTGGTGCGGCCCCTGTATCTCTGAATTACCCAATGTCCAGGAGGTCTATAAGAAGTATCACGACAAGGGTTTTGACGTGTTTGGGATCAGCTTTGACAACACCAAAGAGGAACTCGAAAACTTTTTGAAAACCAACGACATGCCCTGGACGCATGTCTTCTTCGATGAAGAAGGTAAGCGAGGCTGGGACAATCCGTTGGGGCAGCAGTACGGAATCTTCAGCATTCCGGCTACGTTTCTGGTTGGACGTGACGGCAACGTCCACAAATTCAATGTCCGTGGCGAAGAGCTTGACCCTGCCGTGGCCGAACTGCTCGAACAGCCGGTTCCCGAGTCGAACTAGCTCCGGAAACGGGCGAACACCTCGTTACACCTCGGGTCCAGCTGAGCTGGACCCGAACGCTGTTTGACGGGGTCAAAGTGTAGTGAACGCTCGGATTACCCGGTGCGTTGTGTAGGTGCATGACATCGCGGCCCCTGGTGGCTGCTTCCCACAGTAAGCGCAGCGGAATCACCTGAATAAAAAGGGGCCCACCACGTACAACGTGAAGCTGCCCGCTTCGCTCACTGCTCGGTAGAACGTGTCAGGGCAGCTGTGGTATTTCGAGCGGTTTAACCCGGGTCACTTCGAGGTTGGTAAACCGGGTACGGCCACCCGCCACATAAAGCCCCAGTTTTCCGTTCTGCGGAGCATCGATTACCGAGGTACTGAAAATCCATTTTTCATCAATGTAGATGTCCACCCGATGTGAGCGAAGCATGATTCGCAGATCATACCGGGCTCCCTTTTTCAGATCTGCAAAATCGTCGACCCGAGACGTATGGATACTGCCTGACTGACTGATCTGGACCGATTCGATCGAGCAGGTCTTTTCAACCGGGTCCAGCAACACGCTGCGCCCTGCACCTTCCTCAAATCGCCATACGATACCACCGATGCCACGCTCGATGTTGAGCTGGCCGGTAACGGTCACGTCACCCGCCTCCACCGGCAGCCAGAGAATGGATACTTCACCCTTCTCTGCCAGCCCGGCTATTTGCCGACTCCCGGTCTGCCACTTGCCCGGGCCCTGTGACGGCAGTTGTGCCGCTGTCTGTTTTGGATCTTCCACAGGATAAATGCGTGCTTCATGGAGCTTTTCCAGTCCGTCCCAGTAGCGCAGCGACAGAGTGCCGTCTGGGTGCTGAACCATACGTTTGGGTGCGCCCCAGGTTACCGGCTCACGGATGCAGCTGGCAATATTACCGTAAACGGTGTGATAGTAGAGTAAACGGATATCACCAAAGGCAATCGAGCGACCAACATAGTTGTCCATTCGCCCCCGTCCGGATCCGAACAAAAGGGGTTTCTCCGGCAGGTGATAGGGCCCATCACGATCCCGTGACATGATGTAATAGGTGCCGGAGGCATCTTTGCGTCCACCGGTATCCATCCGTGTTCGTACGGTTGAAAACAGAAAATAGTGCCAGTCACCCATCTGGAAATAGTCAGGACACTCCATGTTACAGAACCGCCGGTTGGAATAAACCGGTCTGCGGTATTCCCACTGAACCAGATCGTCGGACGTCACGTGCGCAATGCAGGCCATTCCCTGAGTACTGATCGCGGTCTGGTAAAGATGTGCAAAGCGTCCGTCGAGCTGCAGTTGACCGTCTTCGATCCTGGCGCCCAGGTTCAGTTCCGGCATGACGAAAGTACCCATCACATCGTCAGCTGTCGTATCCTCAAAGGTCCAGGCAGCCATCGGTTCCGGCATTTCGATCCGTCCGGGCCTGAGTGCCGCCACCTGGTGTGCACTGAGCGGCTGTTCATAAAGGCGCATTTCGTCAATCGACCCAACAAAATGGTTAATCGACTCCATTCCTTCAGGCCAGATGATCTGGCCCATCGTGATACGGAGAATATCCAGTGACCGGCGCGGCTCGCCCTGATACTCGGCATAAAACAAGCCGTTGCGATACACGCGCAGCGTACCCTGTCGGTAGACCAGGGCGATCATGACCGGTTGGTCAATCCCCGCGGTTTCCTGCACGGGACGGGTAGTTACCCGCTGCCGGTGCTGGTCGGAAACGACCGACCAGCGGCGCTGGCGGTCGATATAGAGCGTTTCAAATGAAGCGGTTCCTGAATCCGCAAACTGAATGGAAAAGACCCCGCCGTTTCGCTGCGCTGCCGGCGACTTCAACCAGACGGCGACCGTCATGTCACTCAAGGGCGGCGGCAACTTGTCTCGCTTACGTGTTTCCGCACACAGGTAACCGTGCCACAGGGACTGGCCCTGGTCATGGGAAAGAAACAGATCCCGCCAGCTGCCACCACCGTAATGCGGTGCGGTTACCTCCAGAACGGACCCTGGTTGTTTTTGATTCCAGTGGATCAGATCTCTTGAAGTCAGCATTTCTGTCGGAGAACCGGCCCCGAAACTACGTGGCCGTGGATCAAAGAAAAACCGGTACTCGTCGTTCACTCTGGCCGTTGCCTGGCCAATGAACATCCGCTGTTGGTCGGTATGACGATTGACATAGGAACGAAAATTGATCGGGGGCAGCGTCTTCCAGGTGACCAGATCCGTCGAAACCGCGCGTCCCACCGATGACAGCAGCCAGCTGGGCCGATCGGTTTCAACGCGTGGATAGTTTTCATTCTGAAGATAAAACAGATGATATTGATCGCCCTGCCTGAACAGATACGAATCCCACATATTGTTATTGGCAATGGGACGGTAAACCTGCGCTTCCAGTGACAGCGAAACACCCATAATCATCCAAAGAAACCCACTGGCTTTCCCTATACCAGAACCGTTCATCGCATGGATCCTCTCTCTACCTGGAATCGGCTACGGCACGCGCGGCGCATCGTGATCCTGAATATATCGCTGAGCGATGATTTCACCCAGTCTGATGATCCCTTCGGTCGTAATCACCAGTTTCTCTTCTCGCCCGGGAAGTTCGAGCACTTTGAGGTGAATCAGATTGGCATCTGCGGCAGCCCGTTCAGCAATCGCACCCAGCACATCGATCCGGTTGAGATCTTCGTGATCGGTGGGTGCCTGCTGACTGACATACCATTTAAGCTGATCCAGCCCGAGATCCCGCCGAGTTGCCATGATGGTTGATTCCAGACGTGTCGCAGCGCGACGGCGATAGGGACCGAAAGACATGTCGTTTTCACTCAGATGATAAAAAATACCTGCCAGTTCGACGGCATGTCCTTTTTCCGTCAGATCTTTCAGAGCGGTTTTGATAAAGGCTATAAACCGTGGGTAGATATGGCGTGTTCTGGCGGAACTTCCTTCCGGCGTCCAGTCGATCAACTGACTGCCACTGTGCGTGAATTTGGCAATGGCGATATTCCCCGAACGCTTCCGTGAGAGTGTCGCTGCAAAACTCAGTTCCGGACCGAACGTATCGTAGCGTCCCGATGGCATCAGGGGTTCCCACCCGTTCGATACGTGGTAACCACCGCCGGTGCTGTAGCGGTAGGCAATCCCGCCATCGGGCTGTCCCAGGTGAACGCCCCCTGGTTGTGTTTGCAGCTCCTCGACAAAGGCGCGTTCCCCTTCCATGTTACGATGTCCGGCAAGCACAAACAGCCGGACGTGGCTCCCTCCGGGGTAAGGCCACGGATCAATCGATCGGGCCACTGGTTGTGTTTTTTTGATACCGGCGAGGTAAGAGGCAGCATAATTATCACCCAGTTCCAGCTGTCCCAGTGTGCCGTAATGGTAATGCAGCCCCACTTCACTTCCGATTTCCACTGCGATGTGAGAGGTGCGAATATACTCGGCCAGGGGATCGATGTCGGTAACCGCTCGCTGCCCCAGGCTGATGGCGTACATACGGCTTCGCAGATCCATGCCCCAGATGGTATTGGTGCAAAGTTCACCGATATAAAAGGTCAGTCCGGGGGCCTTGAGATCCTTTCGCCACTGCTTTAGAAAACGCTTGAGGTTATTACCATAGTCGGCCATATAGGATTCAGTGAACATGTCATTTTCACCCTGGTGCCACAGGAATCCTTCGAGCCGGTACGGGACATTGTTCCGGTCCAGTACGCCCAGCGCATCCCGCACCCGTTTCAGTGCCCGGGGATACATTCTCAAACCCCCGGGTTCATCCGGGTTCCAGTCTGCACCCAGATCGGTTCCCCCTGCAGCACACTTGATGATTGCAATCGGGGCGCCCGTAGCGGCTGCAACTCGGTTTCCAAAACTCAGTTCCGGGCCGAATCCACGATTCACCGGCTGAAGGGCCACCCAGCCATCGGACTCGTGTCTGGATTCACGACCGATCGAATAAGAGAACCGGATATGGCGCTGTGGTTTTTCCAGTCCGGCGTAGGGAGCAAACCGCTGAATGTCATCGACTTTCGAGTCCGAACCAACCATGTTGGACTGTCCAGCAAAGATAAAAACTCGCACCACGTCTGTCTCTTCTGTGCTTTCGGCCAGGATCGCAGGGGGAACCAAAAGGCCGCAACACAGATTACTGAGCGTACACAGCAGCAAGAAGGGTTTCATGGGATTCCTGTTTGCGGGCTTTTCCAGTGTGACAGGTAACGGGTATTCCGTCCGGTTCCCGTTACCATCGGAAGTATCGCGTACCCTATTATCACTCTCCATTGTCCGTTATTGAAGTCCTGGTTCGATTTATTCCTGTGAACGTTTCACTGATCTCTGATACCGGTGGAACAACGCTGCCGCATGATCGAAAACCAGGACAGAAACCCGTACCCGCACCGGTACTCGTCGTCATACTGCTAACTCGACCGGCCTGTAAAAAAGGAACAAGCGATACGGATGCCTCCTCGGGTTAAACCACCATCGAACCGACCGCTGGTTACAGGATGCACTGGATCAGATTACGGCACCATGATTACGATACAGGTCATGGATAACAGACGATCCGTACCCGATTACAAGACATCCCCCGGAGAGGAAGGGACCCTATGGCGTTCAACACCGCTTTTGTAACCGGCCCGACAGGCTGTATCGGCGCCGCAACCGTTGCGTACCTGCTGGAGCATGGCATCGACCGGGTAGTCGGGATGAGTCGCAAACGGGACTTAAGTCGGCTAAACGAAGCTTACCGCGATCGCCTTGACCTGGTGGAAGGAGACATCACCAATCGTCAGCAGGTTTCCGAGGTTATTCAGGCTGCCGGTCCCGAAACGATTATTCACCTGGCTGCCTTTCAGACACCCGAGTGCGTGGCGAATCCGATCATGGGTATGGAGGTCAATGTCACCGGTACCCGCAACGTCGTGCTGGCCGCACGTGAGCTTGGTGATTCCCTCAAGCGATTGGTGATTGCCAGTTCATCAGCCGTTTACGGAGAACGCGACCTCTATCAGACACCGCGGATCGCAACCGATGTTCCCTACGCGCCGCGTAACCTCTATGGCTACTGGAAAGTGGCGAATGAAGGCATGGCACAGGCCTTTCACAGCGAGACCGGTATTGCAACGGTGAGTATCCGCCTGTCTACCTGTTATGGCCCCGGCCGCGATCTCGGAATGACCTCGGCACCCACGGCCATGCTGAAGTGCGTAGCGGCTGAAGCGCCGTTTTCGATGCCTTACCAGGGTCGTGAGCATTTTCATTTTGTGGACGATGTCGGCGCAGGTTTCGCCGAATCGGCCCAGGCGCCGTTTGATGGGTACGGCGTATTTAATCTAAGAGGTACGACGGTGCACACAACGGACTTCATTGCGATGGTTGAGTCGGCCGCAGCCGAACTGGGTATCCCTGAGGTGAACATCGACATCGCCGGGGATGCAGAGACCATGCCTTTTGCCAATGATCTCGATGATGCCGATTCCCTGGCGGCCTTTCCCGACATGCCTTTAACTTCGATGGAAGAAGGGATCCGCCACGCGTTGCGTACCTTCCGCACGATGCACCTCTCCGGTGAACTGACGGCCGAGTACCGTCCAGGTGGCTAAAGGTCTCTGTGAGCACCCGGGCCAGGTAAATCGAACACCGGTCCATCCTGGCTTTGCTGGCAACCGGTTCGCAAATTCGATGTCGGTCCCTGACTTTCGGATACCCGGCTACTAGCCCCTCATATTGGCATCCTCACAGTCTGTAGCGATAACTGGAGCTGCGTGTTCCCGTTTTACCCGCGCACGATCAGGCACGATCCCATGTCTATCATCCGGACGTGTGTGCCGACCGATGATGGCGCCATATCGGTCATCATCGGGTCTGGATTACGACACAACCTGGCAGACAAAAAAAACCGGGCCGCGTTGCCACAGTGGCATCGCGAACCCGGTTGTCATTTTCAGTTCAACAAGGGTTTAACGATCGTCGTCGTCATCATCACCGGAGATAACCAGATCGCTTCCGTCGCCTCGGCCATCAACCGGGTCAACCCCAGCCGCGCCTGTGATGGTTTCGTCACCGGTAAAGTCACGTCCGTAGAGGATATACGTCTCACCCTTATAGGTGTTAGCACCGTAGGCACCCACAATGATGTCACTGTAGCCATCATTATTGATGTCACCGGCTGCACTTACCGAAACACCGGATTCATCACCCGCATCAACACCTCGCAGGACAAAGCCATTGTTGCCTGAAGCCAGAGTGGCCAGATCAACACTTGCGTCATAACCACTTGCCTTACCGAGGATCACATAGGTCTCTCCGGAATTGCTGTCACCATTGGCATCGGCCTTAAAGGCACTGATGACGATATCCGAGTAGCCGTCTGCATTGATGTCACCGGCATCAC
>CAXEIY010000280.1:0-3841 GCA_963996245.1 uncultured Planctomycetia bacterium
TTAGAGATCCACTCATGAGCGCAAGAAAAGTTCCTGCCATAATAACTCCGCAACTGGAAATAATGCCACCGGTCTGAGTGAGCGCTTTGTGGACACCTGCAACCGATCCATAACGAGTCTGTTCTTCCTTAATTCGCGAAATGAGGAAAATGTTGTAGTCTTCTCCAACCGCAACCAGAATAGTGAAAAGAAAAATAGGAAGTTTCCAGTCCAGTCCGTCAAAATCAGGTCCCAAAACGGTGCTAAACACGATCTCGGTCACTCCCAAAGTGACGAAATATCCTAAAAGTACGGTTGCGACAAGGTACAGGCATACCGCCAAGCGTCTTAATAGTATGAAAAGAATTACGAAAATTCCCAAGACAACCAGCATATCCACCCGCCATTGATCTTGTCGGGTAACCTCCTGGAGATCAGCCATGCCCGCGGTGATTCCCGAAAGAGCGTATTTGTGTTGATGAAGACGTGATTCTGGATTTTGAATATGGTCATCCAGTACCCGTCTGATATGTTTGAGACCTTCCAGGCTTGATTTGGAAAAAGGCGGTTGATTCAGAACTACGTCAATGCGAGATATCTGGCCATCGTAGCCGTCCTGTGAGCTGACATAGTATCGATTCGAAAGCGTTCTTGCAGCGATAGCGATCAGCCCGGTTTGCGCGGTTTTCCCCAAGGGAGTGACGACGCTTCGGACTTCAGTAACTGAGCCGGGACCGTGAATACTTTCCCAGGAGACATTCTCCAGTTCTGCAACCAGTTGTCTTATCTCGTCCTGAGTGCTTTGTGAACGCTGGTGATCGGGGTCCGACTGATCGCGAGAATCAATCAGAATAGTAATGGGATTCAGTGCTCCGAGGGAAAAGAACCGCCCGATGACGTCATTTCCATGGACGCTTTCCCGTTCCGAGGAGAGTTCGCTCAAAATGTCATAAGTTATCTCAGGTTGTAATCCGAGCCAGGCAAAAGGCAGTAGGACCAGAAGTGTTACGGCTAAGATGACTCCTGGATGTCGACATACTACATGTGAAATATTTTCCCACAGGTCGTTTCTTGGCTGTTTTTGTAGCCAGGTAGGCCAGGATATGAAAGCACCTAGAATTCGCAGGAGTGCTGGAGCAAGGGTTAGAGCTGCACAGAGTGCAATGAAGACACTCAGGGCGATCGCAACACCGTTAAATCGGAACTTGCTGAAGTTAGAAAACCACATCATCCCTAGACCACACATGACGGTTCCCGCACTGGCCATTAGGGTTTCTCCCACACGACGTAACGTATGGGAGATGGCTTCACTGTTAGAAGAGCTATGAACGCACTCTTCTTTGAATCTTCCAAGGAGAAAAAGACAATAATCGGTTCCCGCTCCAAATAGAACGACCACAACGAGAATATCTGTTGTTTTGTAGACTTGCAGTCCCAACGGTGTCAGTATCGCCAGAAGTTTCAGGCTTACATGGGTCGCTACGGAAATAGTTATTAGGGGGATCATGGCCAGTATTGGCGCCCGATATACAAACAGGAGGATAGTTAGGACGAGAACAACGGTTGTCACGTGCGTTCGTGAAACACTTTCGTTGGTTGCCTCAAGGATGTCATGTCCGACAACGGCAGCTCCTGCATAGGCAAAGTGGAGTCCCTTGGGAATGGAACCTTGAATACGCTGTTGACGAACGGTTTCGATAATGGAATTGACAATCTGGATATTGCGATTTTCCATAAATTCCGTTGCTACCGTGATCAGTATCAGTGTGGCCTGCCCGTCTGCTGTCGATTGGCTGGTTAGACGTTGTCCAATGACTCGATCGAGAGTGGTAAGGGATGCAGGCGGTTGTGCTCTGGTTCGAGACCGAATTTCATGGAGGGGAAGGTTGTCGGTTTTCCAGAGAGAAACAAGTGTATCGAAGAGTGTCTCGAGGTATTGAAAGTCCTTGTTGGTTAAATTTGGAAGACCTGAATCTGTTGCCGAAGAACTTTGCTCTCGATAAGCAATTAGCGCAATGGTACTGCTGGCCGGAGCAACTGAAGTGCCTGGAGATTCTGATTGAGATGATGAAATATCGGGTTGGGATAGAGTCGTAGGTGGAAATGCTTCCTGGATGAGCTTGCGACCCTGCATGCTCAGATATTCGTCGGGGATAAACCGGTATTCTCCGTCGTAAGTGACCTCGTCCCAGTCCGGGGCAGTAAGCTGCAGTGTTACCAGTAGGGCGATCCAGAATGCCAGTACGAGAAACCACCACTGGCTGATCCATTTACCGAGGTGTTCGAACATGAAAACGGTCTAAGTGCAGGAAAAATAGAAGTGTTGCTAGTATCTTGATGAGAGCAGATTGCTACAGGACGGTGATAGGTCTGTACCCGTGTTAATACAAATTTAGAGGAAACGGGGAATGCTTCTTGTCTACCGTTCCTCATACTTTGCCGGCGCAGGCATCTCGTGCGAGTATTAACAGTTAACAGGGTCACTATAATATCTAATATCTGCGCCGTTGAGTGTGACAGGCAAATGAAGTGCTTGCAAGGGTAAACGAGAAGGGGGAAATGAGGTTTGTTTCGGGAAATTGTAGACCCAAAAGGATTAAGGATAGTAATGGGCATTGTGCCAGAAACGTGTAATCGGCTGCTTTCAGGTCACACGGTCTCTGTTTTCTCGGGGGCAGTGAGAACTTAGATGATCGAGAGGACGGGAGTTCCTGTTGAAGCAACTTGAGGTTGCCCGAATCGATCCATCAGTGTGGTTTCTGGTGGAATTCCGAGCATATGAAGAAGGGTCGCGGTTAGATCTGGAGGTGTCACGGGCGATTCGGTTACATAGGCGGCACGGGGGTCAGTCGCACCGTGGATGTGACCACCTTTTATTCCTGCACCAGCCAGTAAAATGCTGAAGGCGTGTGGCCAGTGATCACGTCCACTCGCATCCGTGGCCGCGTTCATGACGACTCTTCCTATTTTAGGTGTTCGTCCGAACTCACCCATAACAACAACCAGCGTGCTTTCTAGCATTCCACGTAAACGCAGGTCTTTAAGCAGCGCAGCTAACCCTTGATCGAAGGGCGGGATAAGTTGATTACGTAACGTGCTGAAATTGGCTTTGTGAGTGTCCCAGAAGGGGCTTTTCACGTCACTGCCATCGTTGTGCCAGTTAACGGTGACGAGGCGAACACCCGATTCAACGAGTCTTCGTGCGAGTAGTAATCCCTGCCCCATGGGATGCATGCCGTAACGTTCCCGAAGTGATCGAGGTTCTTGACCGAGACGGAAGGCTTGTCTGGTTTGTGAATTGGATATGAGAGCAAAAGCTTGTTGGTAAAGTGTTCGATGCTGGTCGTTTTGAGAAGATTCCGGTACTGCACCGATTTGTCGATCAAGTTGGCTAAGTAAAGTCTGTCGTTGAGTAAGCCGTTCAGGTGTTAGTCCGTAGGGTAATTCAATTCCTTCTACATGAAAATTGAAGTTGGGAGGCTCGGATTTAATTAACCAGGGATCGTATGCACTGCCGAGGAATCCGGCCTTTTCCCCAGCATAGTCGTTTGGTAGATCCAGAAATCGATTCCAGCGAGGCAATGTTACGGCAGGGGGAATGTCTGCTCGATGCGGATGCAGCTTAGCGATCAGAGATCCGATTCCGGGAAAATCATCCGGAGTTGGTGGCGCATCGAGATCTGGGCGTGTGTGGGGACGTCCCGTAAACATGTAGTAGAGGCCGTATCCGTGGCGCGGATGGAGGTGAGTCATTGAACGCAGAACAGTAATCTGATCCATTTCTAAGGGCAGGTGCTTGAAATGTTCGCAAATATCTATTCCGGGTACGTTTGTAGAAACCGGTTTAAAATCACCTCGAAAA
>CAXEIY010000281.1:0-6593 GCA_963996245.1 uncultured Planctomycetia bacterium
GAGCAGGAGAAATACACCGGCTCCGGCAACACCCCAACGGGAGTGTTCCCTGTCCTTTGCTATAAAACATCGAGTTGCATAGGGGGGGACCAGAGTCTCTCCCAGTAGAAAAGCCACAAACAAGCTGATCAACTGAATGGGAGGATAGTGGTGAGTAAGATTTAATGAGTCGAGAGATAGCTCTGAAAGTTTTTCTGCAAGACCAGAGAATCCATTATTCTTTGCAAACAGTATTCCCGCAGCCGTTCCGATTCCAGCAACCAGTATTACGAACTGTAGAATATCTGTTTTTACCACTGCCCGAATACCTCCAGCGGTGGAATAGAAAATCGTTATAGCTGAAGCAATCAGGAGAGACAGTTCAAAGGGGAGTTCCAAGACGTGACTCGTTAGGGTGCCCATTGCAGAAATTTGTGCTGTAAGGGCACCTGTTAGAAAGAGAATGCAATGAATCACGGCTAAAGTTCGTGCGAATACTCCGAATTTCAGTTCGAAAAATCCCCCAATGGTAATGAGATTCATACCGCGTAAGCGGGGAGCGATCCAGAGTCCTGTGACAATTAACTGAAGGTGCCAGGCACAGGTGAGTACCGCTGCAGCAATGCCGATTTTGTAAACCTGCGAAACCATTCCGACCGAAGCCCCGCCTCCGACCATCGTGGCGGCCGTTGTCGAAAGCACGACTATCCAGGAGAGCTGTCGACCAGCTATCGTGTAATCAACGGAGGTGCGCACCTCTCGCATACTGCGTAAACCGATATAAAATAATCCCAGGAGATAAACAGCCAGAGCGCCGAGTTCGAACAAATGATTGGAGTCAGGCACCAGTGGGGCTCGTTGTAGAGATCAGTATGACAGAGAGAAACGGCAGACCTGTCCGAAGACAATGTTCTAGAAGGTACTCGCTTTAAGAGAGGTTGGAAAGTGCGGTGTACCCTAATATGCTGTTTTGAACTCCTGTCTCGATTCGAATTAGAAGCTGCGATAACGTTGTTGTTGAACGTTATCTAGCTGTGCATCCGTGGATGTTTGTCACCAGCTTCTATTATTCGGGCTTCTTCGGTAGCAAGCTGGCGGAGTCGTTGAGAAACTTCCATTGCGGGTGCAAAATCGTGCGCCAGCTGAACGTAAGTTGCGTAGTGGTTTGCTTCAGACTCAAACAAACTATCGTAGAATCTGGAGAGTTCATCATCTTCTATATGGTTGTGAAGAATTTCGAATCGTTCGCAGGAACGCGCTTCGATCAGGGCGGCAATAAGGAGCATATCGACGGCTTGTTCGGGTTCGTGCCTTCGAATTAACTCATTAAGCTGTTTGCCGTAGTTGCTTCCACGTAAACGACGGAATCGAATATTCCGTTTTTTTAGAATGCCACACACGAGGTGAAAATGTTGGAGCTTTTCATTGATTATATCTGTCATCTTTCGACAAAGCTTTTCGTTTTCAACATATCGCAACATGAGCATTAATGCCGTTCGAGCAGCCTTGTTTTCACAATGAGCATGGTCGATTAGGATTTGGTCCAGATGATTGTCTACCTGCTGCAACCAACGCGGAGATGTCCCACACTTGAGATTGAGGAGCTGTTTGGCGGGTCCGTTCATTTGAAAGAGATCTCCTGCCTTTTATTGGTCTGTAAGCATAAAGTGAAGTCTGCTCGATCCGCACTAAGGTGAGCATTCCCAATGGAGTCCTACGAACACTGACTAACCTAACAGATATGTGGGGCATTCTCTTACGAGTCGTAGTCAATCGAGTGACATGCGGTCCGTCGGCAGAGGAGAATGTGGCGAGTAGATGCTAGGATTGGAACACCTGGTTAATCCATTCAGCACAGGTTTCCCAGAGTCTCCGTGTGTTACTTTGGAATGGGCGAGAGTATAAAAACAGGGTGCCCATTAAAGTTGCGATAGAAAGTGTAGTTAAGTAGAGATAACGTCGAAAGGGATGACGTCCAGCTAGAGCCGGTTTTCGAAGATCTTCGGCAACTGGATTGGTTGACATGAATCGATCATGTTGGTCCAGAACGTAGTCGATGCCGGTCATCAGGCTCTGGCTATCGGAGACAGCTTTGCTGTTTGATGGACTACTCCATTTCTGGTCGCTGGAATCGAATGAACGGTCGGCTTCCGGTGATTCGGGAGCTGGCTGATCTGGAAAAGGAGAGGCACTTTCAAGTGGAGGCGAGTTTGCTTGGAGAGAAAGGTCTCTATTCGGTTGGTTGGGAGTGGGTGATTCTGCGCTCAGGTCCAGGTCCGTATTTTTTTCGATGTTTGGAACATCTGAGAGAGGAATGTCGGTTGGACAGGACTCCAGAACCTCTTCCCGATTGTTTTGTTGCTCTACTGCCATTTGGAAAAGATGTTTGAGACGTTCCGTTGCCCCGGTAATTCTCAATTCTACTTGTCCCATTTCGACTTCATGCCGTGCGGATTGTGTCTGGAGATCTTCGATGACTTGTTGGTAACGGCCTAGATGATCAGTTCGATCATCCAGTTGGTCCTGAAGCTCTTGTTGTATTTGAAACAGTTGCGTTTGCTGGGTACTTTGCTTTGCTGTGATCTGAGAAATGTCTTCATTAATTTGCAAGACGTTATCAAAGATTTCCTGTTGACGATGTTCCATTAGGGAGCGATCCATCTCGGAGGCTGTACTTTCACGATGGTATCGTTCCTGTCGGTCGTGCCATTGGTTTTCCAAGGCTTGTTCTTGTTGTTCCAGCAGGCGAACCCGTTGTTCAAGATCGACTTGAAGTTCCCGAGTCTTTTCCTGAGATTCAATAAAGTCTTTTTCGAGAATTCGGGTTTCTCCAGCTTTTTCCACATGGTGTGTCAATTCCTGCGTGGTGTTTTCAATGCGATCCATATGCTCCTGGATCTTAGTTATTTCCTCGCTAAGTTGTTCTTTGAGTGTGTTGTGGTGTTCTGCGGCGTTGACGACCTGGTCTTGGAGACTACTTATCAATTGAAACGCATCATCGATCTTGTTGCTCAGTTGGCGAGTGTGTTGCTGGATGGTATCAGGCAAATTTTCAAGTTGTCGATTAATCGTTTTCAGTTCTTGTTGCAGGCTTTGTGTGTCCACGTTTTCTTGGTTATGGAGATGTTGAAGATCCTGCTGAGATGTTTCTATCAGGTCGAGACGATCACTTGTGCTGCTGTGCATCTGGTTAATGAGCGATTCGAGATCTACGAAACGTTTATTAAAAGGTTCCAGGAAGGAGTCCTTTTCTATCTGTTTGTCCTCGTATTTGTGAATGAGATCCTTTAATAACGATAGTTTGTTTTCTACAGATGATAGCCGTGTTAATACTGCTTGGGGCTGTTGTTCTTGTTCTTTTCGGAGGTCCGTCACCTGATAACTTAAATTGTTTACTTGATCCTGTATGTCGGATAAAGAGTCACTTTTTTGTCGTTCAGGGTTTTTGTTTTCCGTTCCTGTTTCAGGTGGTGTTTGAAGTTGGTGGATGGAGTGTTGCAGTTGGTCACAACGTTCCTGCAAACCTCGCAGGTTGTCCATAACAGCCTTGGATGAAAAGGCTGTTTGTGAGTGAGCACCGGGAATATCCGGCTGAGAATTGTTCAATTCGGAAGAGAGGCTGTCTATGCTTGAAGTAGGAGGGGATGAAGGAGGCTCTATCACATTGTGGGAAGCAACGGTCAGATCAATCTGTCCTAATGATACGGACGCATTCTTTTCTGAAAGACATGCAATATCAATCGGCTGTTGATTCTGCTTGGTTCCTTTCCGACTGCCAAGATCGACTGTCCAGATGTTTTCCTGTTCACAGACAACAACTGCATGAAATTCTGAAATGGAACCATGTATTAACCGAAGATGAGCGGATTTGGACTTTCCGATTACCGTAAGCGGACGTTTTATTTGGCGTCTGGCTTTCTTACCACCGGGCGATTCGATACAAAGTTCCGGTAGGGAGGTAGGCCGAGTAATTTTAGAGGACAGGGGTATGTGATTATTTAAGGCTTCTTTCGATGCTGTTTTCGATAGACACGCAAAATGGAGTTCGTAGGATCCGAGTTTCAGTATCTCTCCATCAGAAAACCATCGGTCAAGTGGTGGGGTTCTATCGTATTGAGAAGAAGTGCCTTCATGCAGATCGACAAAAAAAATTCCAGTTTCCGTTATATGTAAATAGGCATGACGGCGACGTATTTTCTTGTTGGGAAGTACGAGTCCCGTGCCAGGGGCACTTCCGATTATCAGATAGGGTTGTGACAACTGCCAGGTACAGGGAGTGTCGATCCCCGGACCCTTGACGGTGATATTATACGAAGAAAAATTCCAGACTTCTGGACAGGATTCGACTGCCAGGGGTAAGAAAGTCGGTTGATGAAGGGATCCGTGGTCCATGATGGCGAAACGTTCGTGAATAATACCGATAAGTTGTTTTGGTTCCTATTGTCTGGCTGGGCATCCATCGGTGTTAGGCTATCCGGATGTAACCAGTTAAAGACCGGATAGGCAAAAGGATACCGTGGGTTCCATTTTCCGTCTGCTAAGGAGGCGGAAACCCCGACATTCGGTCACCAACTGGTGATCACCATTCGATAGCCCAGTATGGTAATATAGCTGCAAAATCGTCAAGAAAAAAGTATGTATGCGTTAGGTTGTGTGGGGTATATGGGTTGTTGGGAATGTACGAGGGGAATTTGCATGGAAAGGATACCGGGGCGCAGCGGAAGAGGGGCAGTTTTCCGTGGGATCAGCTATTTCGAATCTGAGCGGGGTGACTGTTCGCTTCGAAGATCTTCAAGTCGATCACGAATAATGGATTCGTGCCCTCGATCAACCGGATGGTAATATCGGCGATCAATGCCTAAATAATTCTGATCAACCCAGCCGTTTTCGGAATCGTGTGGATATTGATAACCCTGTCCATTTCCAAGAACGGGTGCGCCAGGATAGTGGGAGTCTTTCAGATGTTTGGGTACTTCCTGGACACGACTTTCCAATACATCGTGACGTGCATCTAGAATGGCCATGGTTGAGGCATTTGATTTGGGTGCTGTGGCAAGATAAGTGACTGCCTGGGCCAGAGAGAGTTGGCATTCGGGAAGGCCTATGAATTCTGTTGCCTGCGCGGCAGCCGTTGCAACTACCAGAGCCATCGGATCCGCATTCCCGATGTCTTCGGATGCACAGATTACCAGACGTCGTGCAATAAATCGGGGTTCCTCTCCGGCTTCCAGCATACGGGCAAGCCAGTAGATGGCCGCATCCGGATCGCTGCCTCTCATACTCTTGATGAACGCACTGGTTACGTCGTAATGTGTGTCTCCGGTTGCGTCATATTGGATCGCTTTTTTTTGAAGAGACTCCTGCGCTGTTTCGAGATCGAACAGAACCGATTCTTCTTTTGATGAAAGGACTCCGATTTCAAGTGCATTGAGAGCCTGACGGGCGTCCCCATCGCAGACATCAGAAATAAAGTCCAGTGCCTCCTTTGAGATCTGGACTTGGTAATTGCCAAGTCCGCGAACAGGATCTTGAATAGCCTGTTCCAGTAATTCACGAATTTCAGAAGGTGTCAGTGGTTTGAATTGGAAAATCTGACTACGACTTACCAGAGGAGAAACAATGGAGAAAAAAGGATTTTGAGTGGTTGCTCCAATCAGTGTAACAATTCCATTTTCCACATCGGGTAGCAGGACATCCTGTTGAGCACGACTGAAACGGTGTAACTCGTCAAGGAAAAGAATGGTGTGTTGTCCATCTGTTGCGAGCCGTTCATGCGCTTCCACAAGGCTTTCTCGCACTTCTTTTATATGGATGGCCGCAGCATTTAACGCTGTGAAATGACTACGGGTATGGCGTGCAATAAGGTGCGCAAGAGTAGTTTTTCCAGTTCCCGGTGGCCCGTAAAAAATGAGGGAACTCAGACGTTCTGCCTGAAGCATTCTTCTAAGTAATTTACCTTCTCCGCAAAAGTGTTGTTGCCCGTGAAATTCATCAAAATTTCGTGGTCGCATGCTTGCAGCGAGTGGCTGGGCTTTACGGAAATGCGATTGTTCCAAGTTTCCAAAAAGATTTCCCGTTGAATCAGCACGGTGCATGGTATTCATTCACTGGGCAGGGGAAGGTAAAAAAGACCTCCGCAAACATGTCGTGTAGTCGTCTTATGAGAACCCGCAACTTAACGTGGGCGCCCGAGCCCGGGTTGTGGGAGCCGGATTAGGCCAAGGCCACCGGATATACACGCTGCCGGACAACAGAGGCTCCCCGCGGGTGTTTATCGGTTCTCTTGAAGACGCAAGCTATCACGGACACCGCAGAGGTCTGAAGCTTCTCTTACATTCTAATCTCCCAGACCTTTTTCATCCAGACGGTATCTGTCTGGGAATCCGGAGAGAGGCGGTTACGTAGATAACCTGTTGGATTCAACGGACAAGTTGTCTGAAATTTGGGCGGTAGTTCTCTCAATACCGCCTTCTCTGGAGTGTAGCAGTAGACGGGGCGGGTGAGACGGAAGGTCATCCCCGTCCGTGATTTGTATGGCGAAATCTCATCACAGGCCCAGTCGAAGTCTTACTAAGTCAGACAGGAAGAGGACCTTCGAAGGTGCGAGTTATTAA
>CAXEIY010000282.1:0-10657 GCA_963996245.1 uncultured Planctomycetia bacterium
AAGGTCTGGTTCACCTCTCTTGTGAGGTCGGTAACATGAGTTCCGATACCAAAGCTGATTACTCCGGGATGATCAGTGAGGTAAGAGTTACAGGCATCGATCAGGGAACGAACCTGGTCCGCCCCATTGTTTTTAAGCGAAAAATAGACGGTGTGAACTAAAGACGGTTCGGCCACGTTGCTATCCTTGAATGATGCACAAAAGGGAAAGTAAAGAAGTATGGCATTGAAGTGTATCGTGTATCGTGACTTTAAGCCAGCAGCCAATGATATGGTTCTGATGATTGAGAGTTCAGATCATGCGATAGGGGATGTTGACGGGAACTCCTTTTTAAATGGCACATGGTAATAACAATGAGCCGTCCCTTTAATCTAATCACCCTGTTGTCGTACTCGGACAGGTTACTTAATATAGGCATGCCTGCTGCCGGACGAGCGGTGGTGTGCAACACGATTGTCTGCCTGTTCCTTCATAGCCTAACATCATGAAAACAACATCTAACGAAGTGAACGGTAACAAGTCTCTTTCAGCCTGGCGTAAATCAGGCCACCGTTTCTATTCTTACAATTATTTTTTGCGACAACGGTATGGCTTTCGTGTTCAGAAGGTCAGCATTGATGCGGGATTCACATGTCCCAATGTGGACGGCACGGTAACGACCGGTGGTTGCACTTTTTGCGATAATCGTAGTTTCAGTCCCAGTCGGCGAGTACCACGGGTAGGTGTAACCGATCAGATTGAGGAAGGCATACGACGATTGCAACTTCGCTATCAATGTGACCATTTTACTGCCTATTTCCAACCCGCTACTAATACTTATGCGCCGGTCGAACAACTTCGGACGCTATACCGGGAGGCTCTGGCGCATCCGAAAGTACTGGCTCTGGCCATTGGCACGCGTCCTGACTGTGTGCCTGCTCCGGTTTTGGATCTGCTCGAAGAAATCTCTGTATCCAACGATCTTTCGGTCGAATATGGCATCCAGACGATTCACAATCGGTCATTGGACTGGATGAATCGTGGGCACCACCATGATATTTCTGTCGATGCCTTGCATCGCAGTGTCGGGCGTGGATTTGAAGTCTGTGTACATGTCATTCTTGGCATACCGGGCGAAACAGAAGAAGACATGCTGGAGACGGCACGCGCAATCGCAAAATTGCCGATTGATGCCATAAAGATACACAATCTCTATGCCGTAAAGAACACGGTCTTAGCAGATCAGGTAGCAAGCGGTGAGGTGAGTTTGATGGAAGAAAGGCAATATGTTATGACTCTCGTCGATTTTCTGGAGTTGCTGCCACCGGGCATGGTCGTAGAGCGAATCAGTGGAGACGCTCCAGGAGACTATTTTGTAGGCCCCGCCTGGTGTTTGAATAAGAGTCATATCCGAAATGCCGTAAACCAGGAATTGGAGAGTCGCGACAGCTGGCAGGGCAAGTATTATTATCCGTGAACTGTCCGTTGCGTTTGTGCGAGTGCTGAATGCATAGCTTATTGTTTCGGATAATTGGTCGTGCGTTTACATGATAACAATCAGGAATCATCCATTGTGGCTACTGTCTCCAAACCATATTGGGAAAGGTAATGCCATGAGCCATTCTATATGTCACGGGATTATTATGCTTGGGGCCTGTGCCACACTGGCAAGCACCGTGTCTTTGCCATCCGCTCATGCTAAGTCTGACAATTACATCACCCACGGCCCCACACTCGGTGGTCTGGGTTCTGACCGTATTCGAGTTTGGGCTAGAACCGCCCAGAGTGGGCGGTTCGCTGTTCGTTATGGTTTGGCCCCCACGGCTCTGGACAAGATCAGCAAAACCGTAAACACTCATTTGTCACACGACAACACTGGATGGGTGGAAATAACAGAACTGAAGCCCGAAACACGTTATTACTATCGTGTTGTGCTACCTGGAATTACGGATCAAACAGCGCGTAATGGAAGTTTTCGAACCCTACCCGACTCACATCAATACAGGGATCAACAGTTGAACCCAAAGGGCTTGTTCAACTTCCAATTTGAATACGCCTGTGGAAACAATCAAAATCCCGGACAGAGTGCCGGCCCTGCTCTGCCGGCGTTTCAGACGATGAATCGTGATCTGAAAGACCGTATCTTCTTTTCGATTCTAAATGGGGATTGGCTTTATGAGTCACAACGTATGTACCAGCCCACAGAATGGCTTTCTCAGGTGAAGGAATCCCAGGAAAGTTTGCCTGGTATTTTGAAAATTGCACCAACCCTTGTCGGTGTCTGGCAGAACTACAAACATTTCCTCGATCAAGGTGAGCCATTACGGTTATGGCATCGGGATATGCCGACTTTCTTTACGTATGATGACCATGAGATGCTCAATGATATATGGGGTGCTGGCACACCGGGTTTGCGAGATCGACGAGCCGTGTTTCGTGATATCGGGGTGCGTGCATGGTATGACTATCTTGGGTGGAGTAATCGACTTGATACTCGTCAACCAATACAGTTCGGTACAGCGAAAATGAAGTCGGGCAGTGACGTTTTGTCAGACCCGAACGCACGTTTTACGAAACTCGACCTGAGTCAGGCAACGAACCTTCATGTGCACTGGGGAGAACCGACGGCCGGGGTGAATGATAATCGACTCGATGAGACCGGTGGTATACCCAATGCCGGCGTGTATCGCATTGAAAAAATACTAAACGATCATCAGTTGAAAGTATGGCCCTCTGCCAGAGACACCGATACCGTGTCTTATTCCATTGGTCGGCGATCCTATTTCAAAATGAGTATCTCAAACTGTGACTTTTTCGTTTGTGATACACGAGGTCAACGTGATATGCACGACAAGCAAAATCCGGATAAAAAGGGGATTTCCATGTTGGGGATCCCGCAACGGAAATGGCTGATAGATTCCATGACGGCTAGTAACGCCGATTTTCTGTTTGTCGTATCTTCCGTCAATTTCATGGTACCTCATGTAGGAGGAGGAAAGGTACGTACCGATAATAAGGACGATGCCTGGACCGTATTTCTGCATGAGCGGGAAATGCTAATCGATTTCTGGGATCATTTTGATAAACCAGTTCTTCTGTTAACGGGTGATTTGCACAACAGTTTCGTATGTAAGATTACAGACAATGTGTGGGAATTCGCGTCGGGTCCCCATAATTCAAATAATCATCGCTTTACTGACGAGGGTGATCGACCGGCCAATGGACGTTTTCAGTATGGCCCTCGCCCGGTCGACATTCGGTGGTCCACGCATTACCTGTCCGATATTCCCCGAGATCAACTGACTCATCAGTCTTACTGTGTAGTTCAGATAAATAACGTCTACAATAACCCACTCCAGAAAGGCAGCGATCGCTGGGTGGCTTACCCATTGCCTCAGGTCATTTTTAAATATTTCGATGGAAATAGCGGGAGGCTGTTGTACGCTGAATCCGTGCTAGCACGTAAGCCGTAATCGCTCTTGTTTGGACAGCCCTCCCCAAGGCCGTATTTAATAGTGCTGTTTTTGTTTTTGGGAGTTGGAATTGGAACCTCGAGAATCAGGCCGTTATCGAGTTGTTGAGGCTCGTGGTTCTTATCATGAGATGGGCTGTCAGATCGGTGAAGAAGCTCGAGATGAAATTCAAGGGTTTTGTGATATCGCGCTGCAGCGTATCAACAAGACGGTTACCGTAACTTCAGAACAGGCGGTTCGGATAGCCAGAGACTCTTTACGGGCTGTGGAGAAATATGCGGAACATCTATTGGAAGAACTGCAAGGCATGTCTGAAGCTAGTGGAGTTTCCCTGGATGACCTGATGTTATTGCAGATTCGCAACCAGTTTGTAGATGGTATGGATTTCGGATGTACGTCGGTATCCCTGAAGACAGATGAAACGGTTTTTGCTAATGGACTCCTTGCACAAAACTGGGATAACGACCCGGCATTCGATCCGTTTACGCTAGTCATTATAAGACGTCCATTAAATGCCCCGGACATGATTCATGTGTCACAGGCGGGACTTATCGCCTATCTCGGAGTGAACGATACCGGACTGGGTGTTTGCCTTAATGCGCTTGCCGCTCCGACCTCCCAAAGTGGCGTGCCTTTTTACTTTATCTTAAGACGTGTTTATGAATCGCGATCTTTGGAAGAAGCGATTCGTGTCGTGCGAGATTCGCCGCATGCCATTCCTGTACACATGATGATGATGTCGCCGGAGGGACCCGCTAGTATTGAAATAACGGTAGACAAAATACACGTATTACGGAACTCCGTCCTTACACACACCAATCATTGTATTCATCCGGACCTAGCGCAAATCAGTCAGGATTTCCCAGAAATGATTGATTCCGGATCCAGATTGCGTCGCATCCAGGCCCTCACCGCATCCAGGTCACAGTATTCGATGGAAACCATGCAGCGTTGGTTGGCGGATCACGACAATTATCCGCGGTCCATCTGTCGTCATGCCAACGACGACCTTACGCATGGGTTCTTTGAGACGGTCTTTTCTCTCATTATCGATGTGGCGTCACAAACTATTCACTTGTCTCGAGGCACGCCGTGCAATAACCCTTATGAGTCATATATGCTAAATACCGCATAACTGACCACACTTGAGAACCCGGTCAAGGAAGCATCACTCTTCCTCCACTAGCAACCATCATCTGGCCAGTTATAAAATCAGATTCATCACTAACAAGAAACAACGTGAGGCGAGCAATATCTTCTGGTGTGCCGATACGTCCCAGGGGTGTGTTATCAATGATGGACTGTTTGGCCTCGGGGGCCACTCCGTCAAGAATTTCAGTTTCAATAAGACCCGGTGCGATGGCATTCACACGAATATTGTGTTCCGCAAAGGCTTCCGCTGTACTTTTGGTCAAACCGATCATTCCAGATTTGCTGGCGGCATAAGCTATGGACATTGGGCGTGCTCGTAGAGCGGCGATAGACGCCACGTTCACAATACGCCCATAATCGCGGTCGATCATACTATCCTTTACTGCCCATGTAAGCAAAAAGGCGCTAGTTAGATTCGTTGCAAGTGTGCGGTCCCAAAGATCCGCTGTCGTATCTTTATGGGATACGTAGTCAAAGATACCGGCATTATTTATTAGGACATCTATGGGCCCCAATTGCTCCGTTACGTCATGTACCAGTCGATCAATAGCTTTTCTGTCCGAAACATCTGCTTGAAACGACATTATATCGTTATGGTTCCGGCTGAACTCCTGCAGCGAATCCACCGTTTCTTTTGCTTTCTCATGATTCGTGGCATAATTGACAGCAACTCTAGCACCGGCTTGTGCCAACAGCCGACAGCACGCTTTTCCGATTCCTCGTGAACCCCCTGTTACCAAAGCCGTGCGGTCCGATAAATCAATGGCCATAAGGCCTCCTTCAATAAAAACTCCAAGTAACAGAAACGTCCGATTGTCCGTACGTCGTTAACAAAATAGGTTGTAAACACTGTTGGTTATTAACGAAACTTCAATGATACTGCGCAGTCCAGTCTTTTCTTGCGCGCACATGGTCAATAATATCCTGATAAATCCAACCATCGTGAAAGGTAAGATAATCGGGAACGGTTTGACCTTGAATGTCCTTAACAAACTCTACCGCCAATTGGTTCCAGTTGCGTTGTGTGGTGTCATCTTCCTGAGGCAACGCCGCTTCTATTTCTTCAGGAATCGCAAGAGTCTCCCAATTTTGGCCATCATGACTTAACTGAACATCACCCTGAACATAGGCCCCCTCGACATGCAATACGCCCTTGTCCCCATATAAGGCAACATAATCGCCATGTTTACTGAAGCGAAGTCCGGAATGTCGAAATGTAATGGAGACCGGAACCTTGGAATTGTGTTCACAAGGCATCTCTACCAAAACCGTATACGACCAATCACTGGTAACTTCACCCCACTCACCTCGATCCGCTTCCTGTTGAGTCAAGGCATCTTTGAAATAGTTTCTGAAGTCGTGGATACGATGTGCAAGAGGTGCCCGTTTCAAATCATTACGGCAGGTCCCGCTAGCGTGAATCGGAGAACCTCCGAAAATATGTTGCGCGATGGCCAGTTTGTGTGTGAAGTTATTGTTCAATCGTCCGCCACCGTCTTCTAGGCGGTGTGGCCAGCCGTATGGCATAAGTGAAGGCCAATGATAATGAGACACAAATTCTGCTTCACAAACCTGTCCCAGCACTCCACTGACAACAAGTTGGTTTGCCAGATAGGCCTGAGGCTGATAACGGTAACTGGCAGCATAGGCTGTTTTAAGATTTCTGGAACTGGCTAGTTTCCATAGATATTGAGCGTCTTTTGCACAAGTAGCCAGTGGTTTGTCTGAAAGAACATGGCAATCCATCCGGAGCGCCATATCTCCCATCACACGATGTGTCCCTCCTGGGGTAGCCAACGCCACAATATCAGGTTTCAATTGTTTCAGGATCTTTTTCCAGTCAGTGCCGTATTCAGGAATTCCCAGTCGTGTGGCATTTGACCTTCCTGTTGATTCCGTACGGCTAGCCATTCCGACTACCTGTACACCAGCGTGTTGCAGTGCGAGAGTGTGCCCCTCAGCAGCAAATCCAGCACCCAGAATTACGGCGGTAAGTGGTTCAGCATTCAATGGAGCACCCCTTGATGCGAAAAACAAAGGAGGAATCGTACTATGTGTTTCATTAAAACACAGGAAAGCATCTCAAGATATTTTATCGTATGGTGTATGATGTCGTATTCTGGTTGGTCATTGGCAGGAAGGAAAGATCATAATAAATATTGAGAGGAATGAATGGGAATGAACAAGCTTTCTTTAGCGAAGATTGCATGCTTGGTCGTTTTGTTACAAGGAAAGAGTTCCTCTGAAGAGTGGAATCAGTTTCGTGGCGCTTCGGGTAATGGGGTTGCCTCAGAAGGAACCTTCCCAACCCGTTGGTCGGACCAGTCTGGCATAGCATGGGTAGCGCAATTGTCAGGGCGGGGAAATTCATCACCTGCCATTACCAGGAATCGTATTGACATCACCACACAGACCGAAGATCAGTCTTTGTGGCTACTCTCCTTCGATCGTCATACTGGCCGACAGTTGCTTAAACTTCAGTTGACAAGGGGCAATCTGACGACAACGGGTGCTGGCAATCTGTACGAACATCGCCACAATGCAGCCACGCCGACTCCTGTTGGGGGTGAAAATCATGCGTGGGTCTTTTTTGGTACGGGGGAGCTGTTCTGCGTAGATATTCAGAATGCCCATGTCCTCTGGAAACGTGATTTGACCCAGGATTATGGAAGTTATGACATATCGTTCGGCATGGCCTCCTCACCGCGGGTATGGAAGAACTTACTGTACGTTGCCTGTATGACAAAAGGAGACTCCTATGTCGTTGCGTTGGACAAACTTACGGGCAAGGATGTCTGGTATCGCGAACGAGAGTTTCCTTCCGAAAAAGATGGTCGAGATGCTTACTCCACCCCAGTGATCGCAGCTACCCAAAAGAGAGTGGAGCTTCTGGTGTCCGGGTCAGACCATATCGATGCTTACGATCTGCTAACTGGCAAGCAGAACTGGTACAGTTCCGGTCTCTCTGTTGACAGTCCGTTCGGAAGAGTGATCGCTTCGCCGGTAATTTCGGAAAATCGTGTGGTGGCGATTTCTGCAAATCCTGGTGGTGCGGGCCTGGGGCGTGTTCTGGGCATACGTGCTGGAGGAAGTGGTAACATTACCGATACCCATAGAGAATGGTCCCATGAACGCTCGACACCCGATTCCTCAAGTCCTGTCATTGTGGGCAATCAGTTGTTCCTTATCACAGATAGTGGTATCGCGTCTTCCGTTAATCTGGACGATGGCTCCGTTAACTGGACCAAGCGATTGTCACCAGGCCCGTATCATGCTTCTCTGGTTGCGGGTGACGGCAGGGTCTATTACCTAGGCATACAGGGAAATTGTACGGTTCTCAATGCAAGAGAGGATGGAACGATCATATCGGTAAATCAATTGTCCGGAACATTCTATGCTACCCCTGCTTTGGGTTATAATCACCTTTATCTGCGTGCCTATGAACGGTTGTACGCCATTAACAATACCGGACAATAAAATCGCATATCGCCGCTGTTGTTAGTTGAATTGATCAAGTACTTTCCGATTATTTGGCGACGATTCGGATTCATCCTGAAGATGTAGCTTCCCTGTAAAGGTCGATACCGTTTGAGCGGTTGAATTAGGAAAACCGGTCAGGCGTTCGGATTCGGGCTTAAAGCTTTCCTCGTAAATCCACCTTTTGCCCTGTTGCTGCTGCATGACGGGCATGAAGTGTAATCCGTGTTGACCGAAAACCATCTGCAGGTAACAGGATCGCGTCTTTTTGGCCACGGCACAGATTTACGAATTCCTCATAAAGAGTGACGTCTGGCGCTATAGGCGTTAACCCTTTACGAGTATCTTCCCAGGGATCAAACTGAATCGTCCCCTGCCCCAGCGTATGTATGTCCGGAGCGGCAATCACTTCAATCGTACCTTGAGTAGCTTCGTAAAACTGTCGTCCATCACCGTGGGAAGGAAACATTTCAGGAGTCATCCAGTCGGCCCGTATCATAGCCGTAGAAGTATCAGCAAATTCAAGAAACACGCCAGCGTGATCCGTGAATCCATCGAATTGTTTGAAACGAAGACAGCCTTCAGAAGCGGTAACTGAAACGGGAACATCATTCCATAACCAGGTGGCAAGATCAATGTTGTGGATCGCTAGATCATTGAGAACGCCACCGTATAAACTCGGCTCAAACATCCATGGTGGCCGATCTTGCGGTTTCAATTTGTGTGGTGCAATCGCAATGAAACTAACAAGAGTCCCCAGAGTTCCTTCTTGTATCATCTTATGAATAGTGAACGTTGGGGCATGGTACCGTTCCAGCAGCATCAATCCAATTTGTCGATTATGTATACTCGCTGATTTTTCAATTTCATCCAACTGTTCAAGATCGGTCACCAAGGGTTTGTCAGCAAGAACATGACAGCCCATACTCACCAGACGGGTAATGACTTCAGACTTTTTACCATTTTCAACGGCTACGCCAACAACTTCAGGATTGGTTGCGTCAACAAAGGAGTCGAGATCAGCAAATCCTTTCACTCCGAATTCCTGTTCATAAGTCTTTCTTAAAACGGTGTCGTCTTCGTAAAAGCCAACGAATTCGCTTCCGGGAAGTTGGTTCATACCTTTTGCAAATTCAAGAATGTGAAAGTGCTTAATTCCAGCAATGCCAAATCGTATGTTCTGCATGAAAGACCTCCTTTGTAAGCCACATCGGTGCTTGTGCCGGCAGTATGATTCGCAGAGGAGCCAGCGCCTATTCAGATTGGTCTGCTTCCAGTTCTTCCCAACGTGTGTATTGTTGCTTCAGGCTGGTTTGTAAGGCCTCAATGGCCTGATTGGCCGCGAGAATGGTTGCTCGTTCACCTTTCAGAAAAGAGGGGCTGCTTACTTGTTCGTGCAGCTGTTCAAGATCCTCTTCCATCTGTGAAATCATCTCCGGAATTCGTTCTAACTCACGTTGTTCATGATAACTCAATTTGGGTTGTTTTCTGTTGCGCCACTCTTTTGGTGGCGTAACAGATCGAGGCTCTGTTTGGGGTGACTTCGGTTCTGTCCTGCTCTTAACCTGACGTAGATAGTCGTCATAGCCTCCGATATATTCTTTTATGACTCCCTTTTCTTCAAACACCAGTGTGCTGGTAACAATATTATTCAGGAAAGCCCGATCGTGACTAACCAGTAAAATCGTGCCTGTGTACTGGACTACAAATTCCTCTAGTAATTCAAGCGTTTCCGCATCAAGATCGTTAGTGGGCTCGTCTAGTACCAGCAGATTAGAAGGGTGTTTTAAAAGACGCGCCAGAAACAATCTGTTACGTTCTCCACCGGACAGAGATGCGGCCTTTTGTTTGGCTTGTTCCGGGCTGAATAAGAAATCCCGGAGATAGCTGAATAAATGCCTTTGTTTCCCATTAATCTGAAGGAGTTCTTGGCCTTCTCCCACAATTTCTGCAACCGTCATCTCTTCGTTTAGCACTTCCCTCTGTTGATCGTAATAGACAACCTGGAGATCGGTACCGTGACGGACTTCCCCCTGCAGTGGTTTTATGTCTCTGAGGAGTAATTTAAGTAGGGTGCTCTTTCCCGCGCCATTTGAGCCGATAATCCCAATTTTGTCCCCTCGCAATATGCGTAAGGAAAACTCCTGTATCACCGGCACATCGTTGTAAGCAAAAGAAGCTCCCTTCGACTCAATTACCAATTGACCAGAGCGGGGCGCCGTTGTGGACTGAAAAGTAGCCTGGCCGGGTTTTTCTCGACGTGTACGTCGTTCGAGGCGCATTTGTTCGAGTGCACGTACGCGGCCTTCATTTCTGGTTCTTCTCGCTTTAATTCCCTGTCTGATCCACTGTTCTTCCTGCGACAATTTTTTGTCAAATGCAAGAAGATGTTTTTCTTCTTCCTGCAACATCAGTTGTTTTCTGTTCAAGAAAGTGTCGTAATCACAGGTCCAGTCAAATAAACGACCACGATCTATCTCGATAATACGTGTTGCTAGTGTTTGCAGAAAAACACGATCGTGGGTGACAAACACCAGGGTACCACGATATTCCAGCAGAAATTGCTCGAGTTCTGC
>CAXEIY010000283.1:0-5934 GCA_963996245.1 uncultured Planctomycetia bacterium
CGATATCTGCGTAACCATCTCCGTTGACATCCCCAGCGGTACTCACACTTAACCCGGAATAGTCAGACGCCTCAATTCCCTCAAGCACAAAACCATTACTCCCATCCAGAGAACCCAGATCCACGCTCGCAGCAAAACCACTCTCTTTGCCAAACACCACGTACGTCTCACCGGCTTCATTGTCTCCTCCGGGTCCTGCCCAGGGTGCTCCAATCAGGATGTCCGCATATCCATCCCCATTGACATCTCCAGCGGTACTTACACTCAACCCGGAATAGTCAGACGCCTCGATTCCCTCAAGCACAAAACCATCACTCCCATCCAGAGAACCCAGATCCACGCTCGCAGCAAAACCACTCCCTTTGCCAAACACCAGATACGTCTCGCCGGCGGAATTGTCACCACCAGGATCCGCGTATTGCGCACCGACCAGAACATCGGTGTATCCATCACCGTTAACATCTCCGGCGGTACTCACACTTAATCCGGAAAAATCAGATTCGTCTATCCCCTCAAGTACAAAGCCACTCGTACCGTCCAGATCTGCCAGTGAGTACGCAGCCTGAATTGACATCACATTCAGTTCACCCGACACGTCGTTACCGGAAGTACTCAAAATGAAATTCTGGCCGGGATCTTTCTGTGGGTAGGAAAAGTCGTTGTAATGCAGAACCTCGGTTATCCCGGTCAGGAGTAATCGCTGTTCCAATGCTTCCATTTCCAGCAGACGAAAAAAGCGTTTCTGACTTTTTCGATGACGTAGATAGGACATGGCAGGTGAGCTCTAAAAAGAAAGGCATATGCAAGCAGAAGCCAGCTGTTCCCGCGGGCAGAGTCTTATCAGTGGGGCGGTATCATAGTAGTCGGACCAGATGCGGATCAACCCCATCAAAGGTTCGTTTCCATCAGCCCAAAAGAAACAAGCTTCTCCGAGCTTAACCAGAGACCATGAAGAACTAAGCCGACAGAACTGAAACAAGTAACATAACTATGATTCTGACACCCTGGAGGATGATTAAACCGGCTCTTTTTGAGTAGCGTTTGGTATCCTCTGTCAGACACCCAATTGTAAGGCAAGATCAAAAAAATCCCTGGCTACAATGTCGCACACAGGATCCGGATTCAGATCAGGACTTCCTTTAGGACCGTATTCCAATGGGCGATCAACATACGCCGTCTGGAATCCAACTTGTTTCGCGCCATTGAGATCGTGTTTGTGAGCAGCCACCATCATGACTTCCTCTGGAGGCAGACCCAGTAGCGATGCGGCTGTCTGATAGACCTCCGGATCGGGCTTATAATGCCCAGACAGCTCGGACGACAACACACAGTCCCAAATTAGACCGGCATTTCTGGCCATGTTCACCAGAAGAGAAACATTTCCATTGGAAAGGGATGCCACCAGATAACGCGAACGCATCCGGTTCAAACCAGCTACCACATCCGGCCAGGGAAGCAATCGATGCCAGACTTTATTCAAGTCGTTCACCTCATCGGAAGACAGCCCGTTGATCTGAAACTGGACCAGTAATTCATCCAGTATCATTCGATGTAATCCATCGATGTTTATCCAGGGAAGCTCTGCGATTCGAACGCGATGCATAGCGGGTTCGTAACCCGCTCGCCAGTCATCTGCAAAAGCAGCCCAATCCACATCCATTCCTTTGCGTGCACTGATCAGCTGACCTTCTCGGATGATCGAGGTTCGCCAATCCGCGACCGTTCCAAAAACATCAAAAGTCAATGCCTGGGGTATGGGGTTCTTATCCCGAAACCTTGAATAGGTCATGTAGCTATATCCACCTTAAACTATCTGTAACCCGATCACAGAAAAGCATGCTCGCTCTCGCTGGCGGTTAACCGCAGCCCCTGCCTGGCCGCTAAAAACCCGTTACTCTCTCAGGCATAACGTCAAACTGGCTTCGAAATCTAACGTCTCACCGTGTAGGACGACATCTTAGTGGGCGCACTCGATGCCAATCAAGAAATTTGTACCGCATCCGCAAATGATTACCTATCTGTTCATTGTGATTACCGATAGGTGCTCAAAAGAGAACTCGTCCAAAGTCAATTCATTCGAATCTCCAGGGTATTACATGGTTCGTCAGCACAACACCTGTTTATGTTTCGGGGCAGGTGACCGTCAGACACGGAATCACCTGCATGAACCCGAACTGATTATACCGTGTAAGCAGATGAGATATTCCTACAGAAGACGATCGACTTGGACTACCATCAGACGCAGGATTACCGATGAACACGCTACCTATCTACGCGATCATGTGATGGAACATTCACACAGAAAACCCCCGCAGCACAGGGCCCACGAATCATGAACTGGATACAACACAAAATAACCTTACCGAAATATCACCGAGGATTTCATTTGATTACCAAACATGTGATCCAAGCAGTCCCGGAAATTCAGAAACTGTCAGCTGGCCTGCTTCATGTTTTTCTACTGCACACGTCCGCCTCGCTGACCCTCAATGAAAATGCGGATCCTGATGTCCCTCAAGATCTGGAATCATCTCTGAATACTATTGTACCGGAAACACTTCCTTACCGGCACACGTTGGAAGGGCCCGATGACATGCCTGCTCATGTCAAAACAAGTCTCCTGGGTGCTTCACTTTTAATCCCTGTTCACCAGGGTGTACTTTGCCTCGGAACCTGGCAAGGAATCTATCTATGCGAACATCGCGACGACGCAACCCGTCGCAGCCTCATGTTAACACTACAGGGAGAACCACTTAATTAATGCTGTTTTTTTGACGACCACCGTTTCCGGACCTATTTCTGAAAAGCCATCTCGATCCATTGCCACCTCTGTTGTTTACCGGACCGCTGGCTGAGTGGAAAGACGTCTATAACCGTTTTGAATTTCAGCACAATATCACTTGATGTGCTGGGTAATCATACCTTAGTTTACAGTGGTGTGGATCCGTTTCAGATCCATCACACCTGGTAATTGGCACACCGCGATAACGTCAACATGGAGCATCGAGTCTGTTGCTCCACGATTCAGTTAACTGGAACACAACACGTTCGTCTGACGCCTCTGGCCGACCTTATGGTCCGCAATAACGCTAGTACATATTCTGGACGCCGAGAGGATAGCCAAATCATGACCGTTACGCCCTCCAAGACAAATCCTGAAAAACAACAGATCGGGCGCCGTGAACTGCTTAAATACCAGGCAGCACTGTGGCCCAGCCTTTCACTCTCGACGTTGCTGCCGGGCGTCTCTGCTGAACAACCCATGCGGAGAGCGTCTGCAATACGGTCCTGTATCGTGATTTTTTATTACGGCGGTCCCAGTCACCTCGACACGTTCGACATGAAACCTGAGGCGCCGGCTGAAATACGTGGTGAATTTCAACCAGTACAGACCAATGTACCGGGTCTTCAGATATCGGAACACCTCCCTTTTACCGCCCAAATTATGGACAAGGTAGCGCTGATTCGGAGTGTGCACCACACCAATCGACTCCACGATTCCGCATCAACCGAAGCGCTGACCGGCAGGCAGTCGCCGCAGGGAGATCGTGAAGAATTTGCACCCATAGCCCAGTTCTATCCCTGCTATGGTGCAACACTGAATTACCTGAACCGTGAAATCGCTGAATCTGTTCCCCATGCCGCCTTGCCATGGATCTTCCATAATGTGGTCAATACCCCTTGTCAGGGAGGTGGCTTTCTCGGAAGACGATTTGACCCGCTTCGAATTGACGGAGATCCCCAAACCCTTACTTATCAGTCACACATGTTACAGCTACCTGTGGATCTGCCGCTGGAACGGATCGCAACGCGCCGTTCCCTGCTGGATCGTTTCGACGCTTTGTTGCCAAACGGTCATCCGCGTGACACAACGCAGGTATTCCGAGATCAGTACCAACAGGCCTACTCGCTGCTTCGTTCTGATGCACTTCGTCATGCTCTGGATATCGATAAAGAAAGCCATAAAACTCGTGAAACGTACGGTCTGTTACCCCCACCAAAACGCGGCACTGGTTCTACCAAGACACCCAATGCCTATGGCTATAATCTCAGGGGACAAAATTTACTGATGGCACGGCGACTTGTGGAAATGGGAGTGCCCTTTGTCAATGTGTATGATTTCAAACAACAGGGTCAAAACTGGGATTCACACGCTGACAACTTCCAGCAGCACAAAAATTATCTCCTTCCACCTGCAGACAGGGCCTTCACGGCACTCATCAAAGATCTCGATCAGCGTGGACTCCTGGAAAGCACTCTGGTCATTGCCATGGGTGAGTTCGGCAGGACCCCCAGGATTAATGCTCAATCGGGTCGTGATCACTGGCCGGACTGTTATACTGTAGCCCTTGCCGGTGGTGGTGTTCAGGGCGGCGCTGTTTGGGGAGCCAGTGACAAGCTGGGAAGTTACCCCCTCTCCAACCCCGTCACCCCAGCAGATCTCGCTGCAACAATTTATTGGCGTTTTGGCCTCGATCCGCAAATGGAAATTCATGACCCCCTGGGAAGACCTTACCGCATTGCGGAGGGGGCACCGTTACGATCACTCTTTTCCGGATAGTATTACAACTCGATTCCTGACAACGGAACAGGAGCACTTGATCCCCTGATCTCCGTCAGAAAGGCTTGGTACCATGTTTCTTTCCTCCGGCCGAGTTATCTCGGATTCCTTGTTACCAACCGTGCCTCGTGTGGTTTTGGTTGCGTTGGTCATGATCGGGATGATCAGCCCACTGACTCTGGCTGACGAACCCGAATCAAGCAACGCCCCCCAGTTCGTTGACCTTTCGTTGCTCGTTGCACCAGAGTATCCCTGCAACTGGCCAACCGGATTCCCCTATTTTCATATCAATCAATATCGGAAGATCGGCAAAAACAGTGCTTACAACAGTGACATTCTGACCATTGATGGGAATACCGGTACACAACTGGATGTCCCACCTCACTCGGTGGCCCGGCCCGAGTTGAATCTTCCACATTCCGGAGAGCTCGGTACCCACTTCACTGACAAGATCGAAGCCTGGCAATTTGGAGGCGAAGCCTGTGTTGTAGATGTCCGCAGTCTCCTTGACCAGGCTCCAAACGGACAAAGTCCCCTAGTGCGCAAAAAGCATATTGAAGACTGGCAGGCCAAACACAGACCTCTGGGATTTGGAGATGTGGTCCTGTTACGCAGCGGCTACAGTGACAAGTACTATCAACCATTCCCTCTCGGGCGCAGGTTTGTCGCAGACCCGGTTCAAGGGGTGACACCTGGATATCCGGATCCTGATCCGAACTGTATGGAATATATAGCACGGCTGGGTGTACGCAACATGGGCACAGACAGTCCCAGCATGGGACCCATCCCTGATCTTGCCGAACCAACGCACTATGCCGGTCTCAAGTACGGGATGATCTGGACCGAGGGCGCCACAAGCCTGAAAGACGTTCCCGCAACAGGCGCTTTCTATTGCATGCTTGGCCCCAAGCACGCAGAAGGACCCTACTCAGAAGGACGTGCATTCGCAGTCATCGGTAGCCCACTTGCAAACCAACTAATCGAATCAGCGAAAAACAAACGTGCTGTCGATTTGTCCGTTACGATGTCACCTGACCTGCCAATCAGTCTGCCAGGACGGGGCGTTGGCAACCATCGATATCCTTATCTAAAAATTGACTTCCTGTATGCCCCTAATCTGGATCTATTCCATCATACACACATGTTTGACAGTCACGCCGGAACCCACCTGGTTCCTCCATCCTATGCACTTCCCCCGGCGGGATTTGACAATCGTCAGTATGCCCCTGAGATTCAGCGCTGGTTACGTGATTACGAATCACACTACGGCCCGCGAGGCACCAGTGAAGTGACGACCGAACAGGTCCCTCTTGATCAAACCTGCGGCTATGCACGTGTTATTGATGTGCGATCTCTGGTCGGCTCGACTAACC
>CAXEIY010000284.1:0-7495 GCA_963996245.1 uncultured Planctomycetia bacterium
AACCGTTGATAGAAAGGAACGTACGTACCTCTCTATGGTGGTTTCTCGACAAAAAGACTCATCCACCAGTGATCGAAGGTAGAAAATGAACTTCGCTCTCCGGCTCGACAGGTGCTCGAAGCCCTTTCGGGCAGATCACACCATCAACAGAGACGACCAGCCCTGATAGATACGTCGCCCATCATCATAAACGCGATTACTTCTGTCCCGGAAAGAGCCAGGATCTTGGATCGGATCAGTAACTTGAACTGAGGCGTCAGTTGTTACAGCTCGTCCCGTGATTATTGTTGTTTTCGCTGCTCTTATTCCCATAAAGGAAATCTTTTAGCCGATACATATACTTCCGGAAAGTGTAAGCGATTGCGGCCAAAAATCCCAAAATTACGCTAGTCACAACGCTTCCCGTACCGGGATCAAGATAAGCGTGTGCCGAACCAGGCAAAACCAGCATAATAATGAATATCGAAAGGAATGCTAATTCCAACCACTTTGCCAACTTCATCGTTCGATACTCCTGCTTATATAGGACGTCTGATGTGTAATTGCCCTACTTGCTTAGTTATCGGCAGTTAAGCTTGGTGGACAGTACGACCAAATTCTTTGGTTTTCTATCATATTGGCGGCATCTGTGGATAGGTCAGCTGCTCCGAGAGGCAAACCGTGCCTGTAGGACTAACGAGACAAGATAAACAAAGCTCTGAAGACGGATATGACCCATTCGTCTGTAAACACTCAATGTCAGCCAATTTCACGTCGTGTTCCACTCGAGGTCGGTCTTGGAATATCTGGCATGGTCACGGGGAGAGACTAAATCGTGTGGTCAGCAATGGATCAGACATCCATTACGGCAGCAATCGCATCACAGAGGACGTCGATGTTTGTATTGGAGATCCCTGCGATATTGATTCGACCACTTCCTACGATGTAGATGGAGTGATTGTGTTTCAGATTGTCCACTTGATTTTTGGTGAGTCCTGAGTACGAGAACATCCCACGCTGGTCGTTAATAAACGAAAAATCTCGAGCACTAGTGCGTTGGGCCATGTTGCTGACAAAAGTCGATCGCAATGCGTTGATTCGATCGCGCATCTCGGCAACTTCCTTATGCCAGAGGTGTGTCAACTCCGTATCTTCTAATACCGCTTGTACAATGGCCCCACCATGTTTGGGGGGATTACTGTAATTCGTTCGAACAGATAATTTTACATGGCTGAGCGCAACCTGGGCTGAATCGGCGGAGTCAGCAACGAGCGTTAAAGCGCCTATGCGTTCACAATAGAGACCAAAATTCTTTGAAAATGAACTGCATACCATTAACTCATTACCGCTGTCGATGAAAGGAAGTAAGGCGGCTGCATCCTCATCGATTCCGTTACCAAACCCCTGATACGCAAAATCGATCAGTGGAAGGATTTTCTGTTTACTGCAGATCTCAGCGATCTGTTGCCATTGTTCAGCTGTTGGGTCTACTCCGGTCGGATTGTGGCAACAGGCGTGCAGGCATACAACGTCACCGGCGGGAATCTGTAACAGGCTGTCGCAGAATGACTGGAAATCAAGCGTGACGCCATTGTCATCCAGATAATCATAGGTGGCGACTTCAAGTCCTGCTGCCTTGAAGATACTCGGATGATTGGCCCAGGTTGGTGAGCTGACCCAGATGCGATGGGCATTAACTTTCTGCCGTAAAAAATCTCCGGCTACCCGCAGAGCACCGGTTCCACCGGGAGTCTGAAACGTAACGGCGCGCCCATCTTCCAGTTTTCCTGGCGCCAAAAGGTTCCTGACGAGTGAGCCGTATGCTTCCAGCCCTTGCATTCCAAGATAGGATTTGGAGTTTTCCTGTTCCAGAATTTGTTGCTCAGCACGTTTCACACAGTCAAGGATAGGGGTGATGCCGCTATCGTCTTTGTAGACACCCACCCCGAGATTGATTTTGTTTGGATTGTTATCGTTACGAAATTGTTCGTTGAGGCCAAGGATTGCATCTGGTGGAGCCATCTGCATGGACTGAAACATAGTGAAATTCTCTTAAATGGATACGAATAGAAACTAAAGAACGAAATTCTAGCAAGACGAGGCAGTAAGTGGGAGTGCTGCCTGAACAATCAATTAGGAAATTACGATAACAAGCAAAGAGTGTGGATCCGACGGTTCCTTTAGATAAGGCTGGAGACCGGTTCTGTAGGTCCAGCTATTTGCCAGAGGATTAAATCTAGAACATCATGCTAGAAAGTAAGTTTGGCATTTAGAAGACGCTTTTTGGTTTCTTCCATGAGCGCATCTTCTTCTGCAGGATTATCGGCTTCGTAAGTAACGGAAAATCTCAGATAAGGGTCAGCATCGTCCCACGGAACGGTGACAATGGATTGTTGCGTGATAAGGTGTTCTGCAGCAATTTCCGCCGAATCGAATTGAAGACCATCAGAGGTTCCTCGAGGTATGGGAGTATAGAGGAAGTAGGTCCCGCCTGGCATCTGTACGTCGAATCCGACTGAATTGAGAACCGAGATGAGTTTGGTCAGGCGACGTTGATATTTGTTGCGGGTATCTTCGAAAATTTGTGGACGTTCGAGTGCGGCTATGGCAGATTTCTGAACAGCTATGAACTGGCCCGAATCTGAATTGTCTTTCACATCTGAAAACGCCTGTACAATTCGTGCATTTCCACAGACCCATCCTATCCGCCAACCAATCATGTTAAACCCTTTGGAAAGGCTGTGAATTTCAATGCCGACTTCTTTGGCCCCCGGAATCGCAAGGAAACTCAGTGAAGGATGGTTATAGGTCAATAAGATGTGAGCCGCATCATGAACGATGACAATGTTGTTCTGCAAAGCAAATTCCACTGCATCGGCAAAGAATTCATGTGAGGCAATTGCTCCTGTAGGGCTATTGGGATAATTGAGAACCAGGAGCTTTGCGCGTTTGCATATTTCGTCGGGGATGCTTTTCAGGTCAGGTAGAAATCCATTATCCGCTCGGAGTTGCAATTGATGAACACTTCCCCCGAAGTAGCGAGTGTGGGTGCCTGCTACAGGATATCCCGGTGTGGTCATAAGGGTGATGTCCCCGGGATTGATGAAACAGGCCGGGATCATCGCAAGTGCGGGTTTGGAACCTATGGCATGGTTCAGTTCATTATCCGAATCAATGTCCACCTGGAACTGTTCCTTCATGAAACGTGATGCGGCGTTCTTGAATTCCGGTATGCCATTGTCTGCATACCCTCGGTTTTCAGGACAGTCCACCTCTACTTTCATGCGGTTACGTACGGTTTCATCTGCCATGGAATCGTTTTCACCGATACCAAAATCCAGAATCATTCGATCAGGATGTTCGGACAAGGCCAGACGTTTCGCACGCTTAATCTTTTCGAATTTATATATTTCGTTGCTTTTTCCGTAATTGACGCCACCGATGCGATCAGCAAAAAGTTCTTGAAAATAGGGGTCGTTCATAGTTTCTCGTAATAAAGTGGTCAGAAATAATGGAAAACACAGATAGGAATGCTATTCCCGTTTTCAGGGTAGCATTCGGCCTTTGATTCATTCGTCCCAGGGTAGCAGCGCGGCACGTTGGACGTGCCCCTTGTCTTGTTCCTGAAATGCCGTTGTAATTTCACTCAGTGGATATCGGTGAGAAAGAATCTTATGGAAAGGGTATTGGTTTTGTCGAGTCGAGAGTAACTGAAGTGCCTTTAACAAACTTTCCGGATCATACCACATGATCCCAAGCAGTGATTTTCCACCGTGAACAAGTACGGAAAGGTCAATTTCCTGGTAGAGGTTCTGGTTGATGTTGCCCACTTCCAGGTATGTTCCGCCTGGCGCTAACATTTCCAGCCCTTCGGGTACAACTCGTGGATGACCAACCAGTTCCATCACAATGTCAGCACCTGATCCATCGGTCAATTCCCTTACTCGTCTGACACGTGATTCGGGCTTGGGGTATTCTCTGATGTCAATACATTGATCAGCACCAAACTCTCGTGAGAGTTCAAGTCGCTCATCAATTCCGTCAATTACGATAATCTGAGCCACACCCATTTCTCGGGCGACCGCTATAGCGTTAATTCCCAGTCCACCTGCTCCCTGAATGACAACATGATCGTTGAGTCCAGCTTGGGCCTGTTCCAAACTGTAGATAACTTGTGATAATGCACAGTTGGCAGGTGCTGCGAGGTCATCTGAGACATTGTCAGGAACTTTGTAAATTACATGATTGGGAGTGAGATAATAGTACTGCCCATAAGCGGCGTTAAAGTGTGGATACTGTTCCGGAGGATACCGGAATCGAAGCCCGTTTGTGCAGCGTGGTGTCCGACCACGAAGGCAGGCACGACAATGACCACAGGCAGTGAAATAACGATAAACAACACGATCTCCAGGGTTCAGGGGCTGGTCGGCTGAGTCCGTGTGCACACCCTCACCCAATTTGACTATGATACCGGTCATTTCGTGACCTAGACTTCTGGAAAAGGGTTGCGGTTGCCCTCCGGAAACATCGTATTCACCGCGCCAGGCATGTAAGTCAGAACCACAGATATTGGCCATCGTTATTTTAATGAGAACTGCACCGGGTCCGGGATCTGGAACGGGGAATTCACGAATTTCAAATGGAATACGTGTTCCACGGAAAACAGCGACTTGACCGGATTCTTGCATGGGTCCTATACTCATTTCGCGAGTGATAAATGCTTAAGGGGATTGGTTTTCACCCAGATGAAGTGGGTGGGGGACAGTGGAGGCCGGGATGGACCCATTCACTTGTACCATCTGCCCAGTTTTCCTTTTTCCAGATGGGGACGGTTTCCTTAATGCGGTCCATCAGCCATTGCGCGGATTCAAACGCGTCTTTACGATGTACACTGCTGACAGCCACGGCAACGCTGATGTCACCGGGATCAAGATGACCCAGCCTATGGATGATGGATATTTCAAGGAGAGACCACTGTTGGCGTGCTGCCGACTCAAGCTTCGAGAGTTCTTTTTGGGCCATTTCCGGATAGGCTTCATAGTCCAGTGACATCGTGACTTGTTCTCCGGTGATTTCCCGTGTTGTTCCTAAGAATAGAACAACGCCTCCCGCCCGAGTTGAACGTACCGTTTCGGTCAGTTCGGAGTAATCGATTACTTCTTCAATGATCTGGATCATAATCGCCTGGAGTTGCCTTGAGTGTTATTGCTGGTTTAACTAACCACCGCTAACCGGTGGGATGCATGCAATCACAGCGTCTTCATGCAGAAACTGATGGTCTGTTGCATATTCTGTGTCGACTGCGATCATCATTCCGTTGACGAGATCCGCTATTTGAGGATATTCACGGGCAAGTGTACGCCTGAAGTCAGCTACCGTAGCATTTTCCGGGAGCTCAATTCTGATTAGATCATGATCCATGCGATCTTTTGCCAGTGCGAAAAATTTAACTTGAACGTTCATGTAACGAGCAGCTTCTTGCTTGGGGATTGAAATTCACGTTCCAGTTCTGGGAGAATACCGTAGGCTAATGCGAGGATTTTTAACGGGTGTTGCGTCGATGTCGAGGTTCCCTGTTCCATCTGGATTTTACAGGTACTGCATTCCGTAACGCCGAGATCCTGGCTGGTATCCCGCATATGGGAGACCAGGTTCCATCCAGCTTTAAGGGAGGTTCGGTACGAATCTTTTTTATAACCGAACATGCCTGCCATTCCGCTGCATCCCTTCTCGATTGTAGGGGCGGACAAACCGGGGATCAACCGGAGAAGGTTTGCCGTTGAATTACCTGTATGAAGCGCTTTCAAGTGGCAGGGGATATGATAGCTTGCCTTAAGTGGCAGAGGATTAAAATCCAATCGTAATTGTCCTTCGAGGTGACGTTGCCATAGATAATGGCAGGCATCTACTGTGTGCCTGGAAACCAAATGTACCTCAGGATCTACTAAATAGTTCGGGTATTCTTCTGTCAGGCAGACAGTTGCCGATGGTTCGCTGCATATGATGGTGTAGCCGTCACGTACCAGATCAGCCAAAATTTGAATATTGTGCCTTGCAATTGGCTTTGCGGTATCCAGATCACCGATCGAAAATAATGGCATCCCGGAGGACCATTGATCCGGAGGTACGTGGACAGCGATGTCGTTGTGCTGGAAGACCGATATTAAAGATTCCGCAATGCGGGGATCACAGTAGTTGGCATAGGTATCGACGAAATAGGCGACTTTCGGATTCTGTCTGCTTGGGGAAGATTCAGTTAATCTTACCTGGGCGGCACGTTTCAGGAACGGGCGAGAGGTAAAACGTGGAACTTTTCGTCGTCGGTCGACGCCAATTGCTTTTTCAAGTATCCAGCGAAAAGAAGGATTCTGTAATAATCGATTGGTTATCAAGCTTGTTTTGGATCCCCAGCTTGCTAACAAGTCTATTCGGGACAACGCCCAATCGTGTCGACTGATACCATTTTCGGCGACATGAGCAGCTTTTGCTTCGAGCATCATCTTGGGAATGTCTACGTTTGCCGGGCATTCCAGACGGCATTGTTTACAATTGACGCAAAGGTCAGCAATTTGTTTGAAGTCATTGGATCCCCAGGAGATGTTTTCAAGTTTGCCCTCGAAAAGATGGCGAACTAAATTGGCTTTAGCGCGGGGGCTGGCTTTTTCATCAGGCGCAATACGAAAGATAGGACACATGCGTTCGGTTTGTTCATGCGTGCGACATCCTCCGCAACCGTTACATCGACGGGCAGTATCAAGTATGGAGGAATCTTCCCACTTGAGCTTGAGTGGAATGGTTTCAACAGAGCCACTTGTGGGACGCAGGTGGCGTATGATCGTATCCGAATTATCACTAATAATTTTCCCGGGATTAAGAATGTTGTAGGGGTCGAATAATCGTTTGACTTCCTTGAAGATGGGATAGAGTTCACGATTTTGGTCTCGGGTATAGGGTGTGCGTGAAAGGCCTTCCGCGTGTTCTCCACTAATAGAGCCACCTATTTCGAGCACCTTTGAGTAGAGCTCTTGGGCGAGATCGCGAAGTCGTTGAACCTCCGTTGAAAGATGTGGATTGAGAAAGGGTCTGCAGTGCAGTTGGCCATCACCGGCGTGCGCAAAGAGGGATGCGGTGACGTGATGTTTCTTTAATAGATTTTGGAGTGTGAGGAGAAAAGCAGGAAGTTCTTCAGGGGGAATTGCAATGTCTTCAATGAAAGGAACCGGGCGTGCGGTTCCCTTCATTCTATATAGCATGGGAACGACGGTACGAGGTAGTTTCCAGAATCGTTCTATTAAATCGTCTTTAAAGGCTTCATGGATTTGGAAGGGTGAGCGATCCGCAAGACGCAGTCGGCTGATCACGAGTTTGACTTTTTCGCGGACTTCATGATCGTCTTGTCCGTCTAATTCGACGATCAGTGCGGCTTCCGTAGCAGGTGGTATAAAAGCTTCTAGAGTTGGGTCACTTTCCCGAGCGAGTGCCAATAGTCTTCTGTCAAGGAGATCGCAGGCACTGG
>CAXEIY010000285.1:0-26021 GCA_963996245.1 uncultured Planctomycetia bacterium
ACCGGCTGCAGACGAAACACCGGCTGCAGACGAAGCACCGGCTGCAGACGAAACACCGGCTGTAGACGAAGCACCGGCTGCAGACGAAGCACCGGCCTCAGAAGAAGCACCGGCTGTAGACGAAGCACCGGCTGCAGAAGAAGCACCGGCTGCAGAAGCGGATTCCGATAATACCTCACAAACAGAACAATCTGATTCGGCAGAAGAAGAAAACGTAACCGAGAATTCCTCAGAAACCGAACAATCGGATGGATAAAGAGATTCCGCAGACTAGTTGCGACCGAATCATCCATACATTCGATATTCTGGATAGCCGTCCCTGCCAATAGTCTGGAAGAGGAGTGGTTTTTCACACCTTTTGTCTGTCCTATCTGAATGCAGACGCCGGCGATTGCGCTTGGCAAGACATTTCTGAAGCACCTCCGATTTGATCAGAATCGGATCGAACGCTGCGATAGGGTCATCCGGTATTTCCGTTCTTTCTCGGACAGCTATCCCTCTTGATGATCCCATTTAGATTCCACCAATCGGGGTCGATACTAGCCCTGTCCTGGTAACAACAGAGATCACTGACTGGAAGAAATCCTTCTTCTCACCACCCGGGGCAAACGTATTTCCAATTAACTTGCTCAAGTCTGGTATCATTATGGCTCCTGTAAAAACAGTTCGTCGTCCCCGCTCTCGAAGTGCCCAATCTCCACTGGAAACCTACCTGAGAGACATTAATGCCACCTCTCTACTGAATGCACAGGAAGAAAAGGACCTCGCAAGACGCATAGAGAAAGGGGACCTGGAAGCACGTGACCGTATGGTGCGTGCTAATCTCCGACTCGTGGTCAATATTGCCAGAAACTACACAGGCAAAGGCCTTGCTCTTCAAGACCTGATTGAAGAAGGCAATCTTGGTCTCTTGCGAGCTGTTGAAGGCTTTGATCCCGATATGAACACACGTTTCAGCACGTATGCCAGTTACTGGATTAAACAATCCATAAAAAGAGCGCTGGTTAATACCGCTAAAACCATTCGCATTCCCGCCTATATGGTAGAACTTCTTACCCAGTGGCGACGCACGGCAGCGAATCTACAGGATGCAACTGGACGCACCCCGACAGCTGAAGAAATAGCAAAAAAACTCGATCTACCTACGAAAAAACTGAATATCGTTAAAAAAGCCATTGAGATCTATAATTGCACTCCACAAACAGATCAGCCGGAATTGGGGTGGTCTTTAAGTGAAATGGTTATGGATGATCGATCCAAAACTCCAGACGATGAAATGGCTCAGGCTGATGATCTTAAACAGGTCAGACACCTTTTAAAAGAAATGGATCCCAGAGATGCAACGGTTCTTCGCTTAAGATTTGGTTTGGATAATTATCCACCTCGAACGCTGAAAGAAATCGGAGAAATATTAGGACTCACACGGGAACGCGTTCGCCAGATCGAAAACAAAGCTCTCAGTAAGCTTTCGGCCAGCTTCAATCTTTAAGTGTGACGTGTTGTTTATTGTCACGCTTGTGCACGCCGTCTAAAAGGCTCGTCCCCTCGCAGTCACGACTTGCCCCCAATGACGCTCACCTGATGGTGCGCCAATCACACCCGCGCCCGCGCACATTCTTGAGCATGGAAGCTTTTAGCGCTCCATTATACGAAACGGCGGTATCTGGTAGATCCGTTTCCCCACCTCTGTTACCATCCGTGGCATACCTGTTTTTTACTTCCTCGATCCGACAAGGCAGGAAGATTTCCATGGCTGATTGTAATTTGAATACCTTTATTCGAACCATTGCTGACTTTCCAGAATCCGGCATTTTATTTCGTGACATCACCCCTCTGTTATCCAACGTGGAAGCCCTGCGATATGCCATAGAAACGATGACAGACCGTTGCCGTAATCTCAATATTCAGGCAGTTGCTGCTGCGGAAGCTCGAGGATTTATCTTTGCCGTACCGATTGCGATGGAATTGAACGTCGGATTTGTCCCGATTCGAAAATCAGGAAAACTACCTTCGGACACCTTCACCCACCACTACGATCTTGAATACGGAAAAGATGAGCTGCAAATTCATCAAGATGCCTTTGCTCCCGGAGACCGAGTACTGATCATTGATGATCTCTTAGCTACTGGTGGGACGGTGAATGCTTGCGTACAACTGGTACAACAAACCGGTGCCGAAGTGGCTGGATGTCTGTTCCTTATAGAACTGCTTGCCTTAAAAGGGCGTGAACTTCTAGCCCCTTGTGATGTGCTCAGTGTTATTCAATACAGCTGAACCACAGACAAAGGACTTTTGAATAACAGAAGCCCACTTCCCTCATCACGATGTCACATACGGGTAAACCTCGGGAAATGATTGTCCCATTTCAATCCGATTCTTTTGTTGAGACTATTATAGTGTCAGACACTTCCAAGTGATTTTTTAGTTCTTAACCATGTGACCGGAAGCAACGCTCTTGCCTGTATTCCTCCTGCTCGTTATAACCCCTGACAGAAAAGATCTGATTGCAGTTCTCTCCAACCGTCGAGATAATTACGGCCATTGAAAATTTCGCAGTGGACAAAACGGATGCCTTGGCATGTAGTGATGCTGTATCTCGCACTATTGTGTATAGGTCTTTCCAGTATCGCGCGATGTGATGAATGGCTGGACACGGACAAAGTCTCTCAACAAGGCAAGTGGGCTGTGTTGTCTGGCATTCTCCTGATCCTGACCACCCTTCCCAGTTATCGAATATTTTGTCGATGGAGTTATCTGCTCTTCGCTCTGGCACTCACGTTACTGCTACTGGTTTTTCTGAATCCGTCCACCAATGGAGCGCATCGATGGATCCGCCTCGGTTCAATCAGTATGCAACCTTCAGAATTTGTAAAGCTAGCCTACATTCTCGCGCTGGCACGATATCTGATATACCGAAACAACTATCGCCGACTGACGGGTCTAATTATTCCCTTCATCCTGACTCTTATTCCGACAGCTTTGATACTCAAGGAACCGGATCTCGGAACCGCTCTCATCTTTCTGCCTGTTCTGTTTACTATGATGTTTGCAGCTGGTGCCAAACTCCGCCATCTAGCGATTATCGGGGTCGCCATTTTGATGGTATGCCCTATCGCATGGCCACATCTTAACATTGAACAACGTTCGCGGATTACCAGCTGGGCTAACCAGGTTGATGGTGGAGACCAACCTCGTAATCATGGATACCAACTGCACCAATCTAAAATGATGCTCTCCATGGGCGGGCTATGGGGAAGCTGGTGGACTGGCAACAGTACCGATGACCCCAAAGCCTATCGTCTCCCTGAAGCAAGAACTGATTTCATTTTCAGTGTGATCGGAGAACGCTGGGGAGTCATTGGTGCAAGCAGTACCCTGCTACTGTTCATCATTTTGATATGGAGTGGCCTGAATATAGCGATCACCACACAGGAGTCTTTTGGAAGATTGATCGCCGTAGGAATTGTCACCACACTTTCCACACAAGTGATCATCAATACCGGAATGACAGTTGGACTGGTGCCCATAACAGGACTCACACTGCCATTGGTAAGCTACGGTGGATCCAGCCTGGTAGCCAGTGGAATTGCGGTTGGATTGCTGTGCAGTATCCGGATTCGCCCCGGTTATGAAATTGTGGGCGAACCTTTCCGGTTCCCACGCTAAGATTACCTTGCCAGGGACTGTATTTTGTTCAACAATCTTCGCATGGATCGATCGTTTTTGGTAAGACTCTGACAGGATCCTTCCCGACGCACCCCCTGACTGATATTTTATCTTTTGATATTGTATCCGCTGCTCCAAACTTCATGAAATCCTTCTTCGAATCCAATTATCTGCCACCGGAACAAATCGATTTGCTTGCGGATCAACATAGCAATGGATCGCTGAACGACAGTGCGAATCCGAATTCACCCGCTGCGCAGTCTAAGCGGCCAAACCTACCCAAAACACTTCGCACGATCGTCTTGCTGCTTTTGATAGGTGTCAGTATTGGCTTAAGTGTGCAATACGGTCGCAAGGCGTCGAAAGGTAGAAGCGCTTTTGTGCGCTGGCGTCCTGTTTTACAATCGATGTATCAAGGCGAAGATCTCTATGACCACCCATTTAACTATCCCAACCCTCCGATCATGGCCATCCTGCTTCAGCCCTTGTCCCTGTTACCGACAGTCCCCGGTGCCCTCATCTGGTTTTATATAAAACTTTTTCTTACCGCCCTTTCCTTTTACTGGACCGTACAACTCATTCGAGAAAACGCACGCCCCCTATCCATCTGGGCCGAGCTGCTGCTGATATCCTTGAGCTTAAGACCTATCATCAGTGACTTGCAACACGGCAATGTCAATCTTTTCATTCTCTTCCTCATAGTTGCCGCCTTAAAAGCTTTGCAATCCAAATGTCACCGCACCTGTGGCCTCTTAATAGCCCTTGCTGCCAGTTGCAAAGTAACCCCAGCTTTATTCTGTCTATATTTCATTTACAAAGGCGCCTGGCGTGTTGCAACATGGTCTGTCCTTGGCTTGGTCTTGTTTCTGATTCTGATCCCTTCCTGCTTATTGGGTTTCGAAGAGAACAACCAGTTACTCGAAGGATGGACCGAACTCATGATCTTACCCTACCTCCTGGAAGGTCAAGTGGAGGTAGAACAGACGAATCAATCGCTTGCAGGAGTATTAAGCCGCCTGCTGATCAACGTTCCCTCTATTGCCTTCAAAGGAGCCCCTACGGAATCGATTAACCTTGTATCCCTGGAAAAAGAAACCGTGCAATGGCTCATCCGAGCGACAGGAATTGTCTTTCTATGTCTTCTCGCTATCAGTTGTCACACCTGCTCACAATCAACGAACCGATGGTTGCTTGCTTGTGAGTACAGCCTCGTGTTAATGTGTATGCTGTTTCTTTCCGAACGCAGCTGGAAACATCATTATGTCACCATGTTAATACCCTATGCGGTTGTCTGTCACGGTATTACCAGTAATTTTCTAAGTGTCGGTTGGAGGCGATATCTTGGTTCTATTCTCGCTATCAGCATGTTGCTAATGGCTTCCACAAGTCAAGAGTTGGGAGAACTCGTATTTGGCAGCAACGGGCACAAATATGCGCAGGGATATGGTGCCTTCTTCATGTCAGGATTGATCGTGTTTATTTCCATATTTGCGTTACTTTTCAAACATCGTCTCTCAGATCTGAAAACCAACTCCCCCAATTAAATCCACTGCGTGTGACCAACTGCAGTACATTGCATAGAGACCATGTCTCCTTCTCCACCCAAAAAAAACCTTTTGATAACAGGTGAACCCGCCTGCGGAAAAACCACACTTATTCAGAGCATCCTGTCTAACCTCACCTGCCCTAACAAAACAGGATTCTTCACTCAGGAAATTCGCAGACAGGGAAAACGCCTAGGATTTCAGACCGTTGGTCTACGCGGGCACAGGGCATTACTAGCGCACGTTCTCATTGCCACAGATAAGCGAATAGGACGTTATGGGATCGATATTCCGGCATTCGAAGCATTTCTTGAAAAAGAACGTTATGATGCCAATCAGCAGTCGGATTTATTTGTTATTGATGAAATAGGAAAAATGGAATGCTTCAGTGAGGGTTTCATCACACGTACAATACAGATGCTGGACAGCTGTAAACCTGTATTTGGAAGCATTGCCCTAGGAGGGCATTCCTTCATTTCAAAGGTCCGAAGGCGAAAAGATGTTCAGTTAATTGGTCTGTCGACTTCAAACCGACAAAATTTGACCACGGGACTGCTGAAACGAGTTCAATTTCTCATTTCAGATAAATCCTAATAATTCATAGCAACCACTATTCTGTCCCGAATGACATTAGCAAGAAAAGAGACCCGTTTGGCTTCGAATTCATTTAAAGAACTTTCTGATCTGGAAGCGCAACAGCTCATAAACAGCCAAAAAATACACATTCTGGATGTCAGAACCGTTCAGGAGTATGAAACACTGGGACATATCCCCCATTCCATTTTGTGTCCGGTCGACTGGGTTATATCGGTTGTTGCTTCCTTGCCAGACGACGAGACTCCTTTACTTGTTTACTGTGAACATGGCGTTCGCAGTGTGAGCGCTGCCTCATTGATCACACAAGCCGGACGCAAATCGGTGTTCAATCTAACGAAAGGGTTGTCGCACTGGAGCGGATCGCGTGAGTTTTCATCCACAACCCCTTTCGGACCATGGAGTCCCGCATCATGGTTGATAGAAAACGCGGACCTGATAACCAGACCATGTGACATACTCGATGTTGCCTGCGGACAAGGACGCAACGCTATTTTGCTTGCCGCAGCCGGTATGAATGTAGTCGCCATGGACCGTGACAATGAGAAACTAAACACGCTCAGCAACAGAGCGGCATCTCTCGGAATTCCCTTATCCACCGTATCAATAGACCTCGAAAATGATCTTGTCGACCTTGGCAGCGAATTATATGACATCATCCTTGTGACCCATTACCTCCACCGGCCCTTATTTCCAGCCTTGATTCGGGCTCTGAGATCCGATGGATTATTACTATACGAGACGTTTATTCAGGAACAAGCCAAAAGAGGACATCCCAGAAATCCGTGTTTTTTGCTCAAAAAAGGCGAGCTGGTCGACTGCGTTAGTCCACTGAAAATCCTACGCCAGAGGGAAGGTGATTTTGATAACCGACTGGTAAGCGGAATTGTAGCGCAAAAAACCGATAGCTCGTAAAACAAGCCCGGCCCTCATAAACGGTATTTGATTCTTTGTTCTTGCCTCTGCTTCATTAACCTAGAATATAACTATGAAACGACCTGTCGTCCTTATCCTTTTGCTTACATCTACCCCCGCGCTGGCTGCAGACAAACCTCTAAAAGAAATCGATGCAGACCTGCTCTCACGAGGGAAACATGCGCTACTGCAGGAAAATCACCTGAATGCCATGTGGTCCCGAAAAGCTTATGAAGACGCCTGGAAATTATGGGGACTCGATCAAAAACCGAGTCATTATCTGGAAACCTTTGCTGCACGTTACGGGCTTCACCCTCCACCCTATGAAAACAACGGGCTTCCCATGGGCCTAAGACAGGTTGCTCAAAATGAAGGCGCGGGCATTGCGATTGACTGTCTTCTCTGCCACGGAGGATCCTTTAACGGCCAGAGTATGGTAGGCATGCCAAACACCTCTCTTGATCTGTCTTCCCTCTTTCGAGATCTTTCTCTATCGGAAAATAAACTACCCTTTCCCTGGCCCTTCCATCTCAACACAACCCGAGGCACTACTAATGCGGGAGCTATAGCCGCGTTTGTACTAGGTTTTCGAAACCCTGATTTAACGAGACGAATTCTTCCGGCGTATCTTGGCTGGAATGCTTTTCCTGATCTGGATCCACCCGCTTGGTGGCTGTGGAGTCGTAAACGGACCATTTACCAGGATGGAGGAACTGACGCTCAGTCTGTAAGAGCAACGATGCAATTTCTGATCTCGGATCATACTGCAGAAGAAATTAAAGACCTCGAAGCTACCTGGCAGACTGTCACCCTCTATATTCAATCTCTGAATCCTCCAGCCTATCCTTTTGAGATCGACGAGGACATGGCACGATCGGGATCGAAAATATTCCATAATCACTGTGCTCGGTGCCATGGTAACTACGGCAATGAAAGTACTTATCCAAACAGGATTATCCCTATTGAAGAAATCGGAACTGATCGGGCGCGCTACGACGCGATAACAGCCACCTTCCGCAAACACTATGACGAAAGCTGGCTGGGTGAAAAATACTCTAGTTTGAAAACACGAGGTTATCAGGCTCCACCTTTAGATGGCATCTGGGCCACTCCTCCCTATTTTCATAATGGCTCTGTGCCAACGGTTTGGGAAGTCCTCAAATCAGATCAAAGACCGGATCGTTTTCTACGTAGACCCGATACGAACTCCTCTTCCTATGATGCACTCAGACTCGGCTGGTCGGTCACACGCATTCGTCCCGATCATTCAAACAGCAAAACTCTCGATAGCAATATGCTTTTTGATAGTTCTCTTTTCGGTAAAGGTAATCAGGGCCATACCTTTGGTGACAAGCTAACTGACAAACAACGGTGGGAACTGATTGAATACCTGAAAACACTTTAGCTCCTGTTGCGTTAATCCCTATTGGAAACCAGACGGTGTCGACTTCTGTTTGACGATTTAAATAACTGGCTCTCCTGTTCCTGGCTATGGCAGGCAGCGTATGCAATCAATACCCGAAAAAACAAGGCCCGCTTCACTGCGTTCTAAGCAATGGGAATGGGGACTGTGCCTTGTCCTGCTTGCAGCAACCATGCTGAATTATGCAAATCGACAGGTGTTACCCATATCCGCTACGCGTATGATGCAGGAACTGGAGCTGAGCAATGAAGAATATGGAAGAATAGAAGCCGTTTTTGGTCTTGCATTCGGCACAGGTGCGCTGCTGGGAGGTTGTGTTGCGGACTGGATCAAGATCAGATGGCTTTACCCTTCATTGATGATCTTGTGGTCCATGGCGGGTTTAATGACTGGTCAGGCCAATACCTTTGCCGCTATCTGGAGCTGCAGGTTATGCCTGGGTTTATTTGAAGCTGGCCATTGGCCATGCGCCCTTCGAACCACACAACGTGTTTTTGCTCCTTCTCGTCGACCGTTAGCTAATAGCATTCTTCAATCAGGCGCCCCTCTGGGGGCCATTCTACCATCTCTTTTGATGTTGATCGCAGTTACAGACCAAGAGGGAAGTTGGCGGAAGATTTTCTGGATGGTTGGTATTCTTGGCTTGCCATGGGCAATCGGGTGGTTGCTCCTTGTCCGCACCCAGGATTTACAACATCCTGTACTACAAACCAACGAATCAGCATCGAGTGGATCTGCGCCGATTCACGAAATCCCGTTCCACAGAATCCTGATAAGCCGACGTTACTGGATACTCATTGCCATCATCCTATGTATTAATACCTGCTGGCATTACATTCGAGTTTGGATGCCTCTTGCTCTGGAAAATAATCTTGGTTATTCCTCTGATGAAGTGCAACAGGTCATGATTGGTTACTGGATATCGACTTTCATGGGAAGTTTATTTTCCGGCTTCCTTCTCAACTACCTCGTTGCTCAGGGTTATTCCATTCACCGCGCACGTTTGACGGGATTTACGGGATTCAGTCTCCTGACATCACTGGCGGCGGTTGCTGCTTTCCTAACTCCTGGACTATTGTTTATATGTCTGATGCTTGTCATTGGATTTGCTTCGCTGGGACTGTTCCCTATTTACTATTCGCTCAACCAAGAACTTTCCGCTAAGAATCAGGGGAAAGTCGGAGGATCCCTAGGATTTACCACATGGGTTGTGCTCTATTTTTTCCATCCCTGGATCGGACATATCATGGATCACAATCCTTCTTTACGGCCCTATATTTTCGCTTCCGTAGGCCTTTTGCCACTTGTCGCTTCCGGATTACTTGTCTTTTTGTGGAATCAAAGCAACACGCGACAACCCATGTCCCCATAGGCGGAGCTTGCGTCCACATATCCGAACATGAATAAAAAAGGGCCATATCAAACGCAAAAGTAATTCCTGCCCACAGAAGTCACACGGTCTGAATTATACGCTCTGGAAACACAACAACGGTTGTTACCGTGTTCTTTTGGATGTCACCTATATTTTGAAGCCGTGAGATTTTTACACTCGCTCTGACAAACTATTTCAACATCCATAAACCCTCAAGGGGATCTGCCATCCCAGCTTACAGGTTATTCCTTTCTAACACCGAGGTGTTCCCTGGGACCTCTGCTGTTCATTAGAAAGTCGTTACCTTTACATCATTCACCTTTTCTTGACGTCACCGTCGTGATTAGATGAAATTATGTAACCATGCGTTTTAAGTAACGAATCAGTATCACCGTTCTGTCCTTATGGGGGAAAAGGCTTTGCGAATAACCAAATTGGAAACCTTACTGGTTAAGCCACGCTGGCTGTTCCTTAAAATTCATACCGATTCCGGAATCACGGGTCTGGGAGAACCGATCGTAGAAGGCCGAGCCCATACTTGCGCAACGGCCATCAAGGAACTTTCTCATTACCTGATCGGCAAAGACCCTCGTGCTGTATCACATCACTGGCAAGCGATGTATCGACATGCCTTTTACCGAGGGGGCCCCGTGCTGACCAGTGCTATCAGTGGTATTGATCAAGCGCTCTGGGACATTAAAGGAAAAGCACTTGGTGTGCCGGTCTACGAACTGCTTGGTGGCCCGACAAGACAACGTGTTCGTGTCTACGCGCATGCTGGAACACCGGAGGACATACAACGGCGAACAAAAGAAGGTTTTACTGCCTTCAAGACCGGTGTTTTCAAGGAACGTCCTGCACGTATTGTCGAAAACAAACGCAACATGGAAAAAGCAGTCGATCATTTTGCTTCGTTACGTGCTGCGGCAGGTGATGAAGCTGACATCGGTATCGATTTTCATGGCGCTATTAGTCCACAATATGCAAAATCGCTGATTCGGCACCTGGAGCCGTACCATCCCATGTTTATTGAAGAGCCCGTCAATTGTCAGAATATCGATGTCATGGCAGATTTAGCTCAGAGTACTTTTCTACCGATCGCAACCGGCGAACGCATTTTTACCAAATGGGGCTTTCGGGAAATTCTCGAAAAAGGGGCCGCTACCATTCTACAACCGGACATGTGTCATGCCGGCGGAATCACAGAAGTGCGATTAATCGCAGGTATGGCCGAAGCCTATTATGCGGCGATCGCTCCTCATAATCCACTGGGTCCGATTTCTCTGGCAGCCGGTATTCAAATGGCTGCATCCATTCCCAATTTTCTGTGCCAAGAACAGGTAAATCTGGGCGAGGGTTATCTAAAAGAGCCATTTCAGGTTCACGAAGGCTACATAGCATTGCCCACAGGACCAGGTCTAGGTGTTGAACTGGACGACCGCATGCTGGCAGACAAGCTGGGTCATGATTGGCGCAATCCGGAAACATATGACGAGGATGATGGTTCCGTAGTCGATTGGTAACCTCGACACATCAGAGCTCACAAACATGGATACGATCGGAACCTGCAAACTCTTTGATCTTTCCAATATTGATCAAACCCTGATAATACCCACATAGTGCTGTGTGGTACCCTGTTTGAGCAATGGACCTGTTTCCATGATTTAGAGGAGGACAATATTGTGCCCAAGCGTGTGTTGATTGCACCGTTTTTCAGAGATCCGCAAAGAGCGACTCAATTGCGCGAGCTACATCCTGATTTGGAAGTCACCTTCGCACACAACGACGATGAGATCCTGGAACACATAGGCGAAGTAGATGCGTTTTTTGGCCCAGCAACACTGGAAATAGTTAGTGCAGGGAAACACTTGCAGTGGATTCAAGTTCCTTCTGCCGGAGTTGAAAACTATGGGTATCCAGAACTGGTAAACAGTAACCTCATTCTCACCAATGCGCGTGGCCTTTACGGCATTCAACTCGCTGATCATACGATGGCCTTTATTCTTTCCTTCAGCCGATGTTTCAATATTCTGATGAGGAGACAGCATGAAGAAATATGGGAAGATCGAAAAAATTTCGACAGCGGCGAACTGCTTGGGAAAACTCTCCTTATCGTCGGACTGGGTGGAGCCGGATCAGAAACCGCTCAGCGTGCTTGTGCCTTTGGAATGAAAATACTGGCTGTAGATCTACGCGAAGTCGAAAAACCGGATACCATTGATGAAATTCACCCCATTGACATGCTCAATCAGTTGCTTCCTCGCGCAGATTATGTTTCTCTCTGCTGTCCATTAACTCCCAAAACAGAAAAACTTTTTAGTGCACAACAGTTTCAGGCAATGAAATCGACCGCCTACCTTGTAACCGTAGCTCGAGGAAGTGTGGTGGATACTGAATCACTGGTAACCGCACTCGAACAGGGAGAAATCGCCGGGGCGGCCCTCGATGTAACAGAACCAGAACCTTTACCCAAGGGACACCCCCTGTGGTCGATGCCCAACTGTATTATTACTCCACACAGTAGTGGACAAAGCTCAGCCGGTCGACAGAGACTGTTTGAACTGCTGTGTAACAATCTGAAACGATTTGTAGAGGACCGACCTCTTTTAAACGTTGTCGACAAATCTGCAGGATTTTAGATGTCAGCATACGAAATCTATAATGACTAAAATAGGTTCTCTCTTCCCAATACCTGAAAACTACTAACGGCGAACACCTCGTCCCTCTAATCACTGACTCCCTTTCCATAAAGGTTCCTAACGATGCCTGAGAAACAGCCCTACTCCATAGAACTCACTCCATCCATGAACACATTCCTTTCAGAAGTATCTAAAAAATACAGTCTGCCTGATACCAGCAAAGCGTTACGTTGTCTCATTAATTTTGCCCGTGAAAATCCGCAGCAACACGACACTATTTTTTCTGAAATGAGATGTATGGATTGTTAGAGTTCTATCAACGACCGACTCTCATTCGGACCGATCACTCCACCTGTTCATATCGTGTCTTACTGCCGAATAGCGACCTTGTTGGCTGGTTATTCCAAAAAGTCACATCTCGACTGTTGGAGGTCTTCAGAGACCGTGACAAAAAGACTTATTGTTCTGACTAGCTGCATCGCCATCCCTGCACTGCTCGGTGTTTTCGCCCTGCATTGGCAAATGGGGCGCATGCCTGACTTTTATCAGGACTCACTCCACCAACCGGCTCACGAAACGCGATCTGATGTAAAGAAATTTCTAACCCAAACAGCTACCCTAATTAGCGACGCACGTCATGCGGAAACCTGGCGAGCTGTCTTCACGGAAAAGGGTATTAACGCTTGGCTCACGGAAGAATTTCCAAAACTGAAACATCGTTTCCATTTGGATAACACTCCTTGGATCACGCAACCTCGTGTGCGATTGAAAAATGGCGAAATCCTCATTGGAGGAATGCAGCACAGTCTTCTGGGAAAACGGGTTATCTGGGCTCGCATCCGTCTCTGGCTTACCCAAACGGCGCGCATCGCTATTCAAATCAGGGAACTTCGAGTAGGTAACATGCCATTACCCGAACATCGAATTTTTCAGTTTGTCGCGGAATCAGCCCGCCGGACCGAATTTCCTCTGGAATGGAAACAACTAGATGGACATCCGGTGGCGATCATCGATCTTCGCACGAAAGCTCCATTTGAGAACCTCTTGCTTTTGGAAACAGGAGATCACTACATCTCGGTTCGCGGCTCTAACGACACCGTACAGCCATAACTTCCAAAAACATGCAGGCACTTTGGTTAGATACCGTCACCCAACGATGAATTCCTCATCGAACTTGTTTGTCCGTGCAGCCTACCGTATAACCAAGCGGTTTCAGCTGATTGACCTGAAAGAAAAATACCATTCTCTGGGTGCTTTACGTAAAAAAAGCGTTGCTTCACCCAATAGTTTGGCTCCTTGCAACCGAACAACAACCCGATTCTCATTCTCTATTATCAACTGAAAAGTACCTTGATCCCATCGCTTAACCTTGCCTCGGTCATTGCTTACAGGACCTTCATAGTCCAAGTATTTTAATCGATGGTCACTAAGCGACCTTGCTAATATCTCACCTTCTCTTACAGGGGGTTGGGAAAGTGCCCACGTCCGCAACGTAGTTCCCCACTCCAACATGAAATCCCAGTGAATCCCCCGGTATTCGTGCTCAAGAATCACAAATCTTGACACCTTGTCTCCATCATTCAGCTTCGACACATGCACCTCAGTCTCAATTCCTGAACGTAACAAAGTGAGATTAAGTGTACCTTAATCGATCCGCTATCATGTCAGTCAATAATTATTTAATCGATATCTAATGTCAACTTTCAATTACGCATAAGTTGTTTAATAGAAACATCTTGTGACAATACAATCCCCCTCCCAGATATCTCTGTTTCGGCTAGACAAGACTCGAAATTCTCTGGTAACCTTTGCTTGTGGGCCAAGGTGATGACACAACACGTTCAGCCATTTACGGTCCAGCTATTTCAAATATAAGGAGCCCAAATTATGGACACTACCAGGTTAATCGCTCAACTGAATGAAATTCTTAGCTGGGAATGGGCAGGCCTTGTTCAATACCAGCAACACGCCTTTATCCTTCAAGGACATTGGCGTGAGGTCTACGCTCCACGCTTTCAGGAAAGTGCCGATGAGTCACTGGGCCATCTTCGTCAGATCGGCAGTAAGATTGTGTCACTAGGTGGTGTACCTACTGTCGAACGCGCGGAAGTCAAACAAGCTAAAGACCTGGATGAACTGCTGCAATATGGCCTTGAAATGGAAAGGAAGCACGTCGAATTGTACAAGCAGGCACTCGCACTATGCGACGGGGATTCTTCTCTTCAAGTTCTGTTGGAGGACATTCTCCTCGCTGAACAAGAGGGGGCCGATGATCTCGAGAAAATCCTCTCTACTCAGAATCTGGCCATCGCAGATAAGTCACAAGGAGCGCGAAAATCCGGGTGACAATGGGATGTTTGTCCTCCTGTTACTCATTAAGGCTAGCAGGAGGACACTCTTTAAAGACCCTTGGGCTATCTGGACTCTGTTTCTCTATCCCCCTCGTGTGCCCTGCTCTTATTACAGAGCCACATTGAAAACACGCCGACTCCTTCATCGAATCCATCCTCCACCGACCACCTGATCACCGTCATAAAAAACAGCCGCTTGACCAGGGGCAACACCGAATTGCGATTGTTCAAAAAGCACATCCGCATGGCCATCATGCTCCGTGGTAACAATTGCCGGTGCCGCCACATGTCGGTAACGGATTTGAACATCCAGTTCACAGCTGTCACGTACGGGCTGGTCAAGCCAGCTTACTCGGTGTAAAGCGATCTTTTTTCTGGCTAGATCTTCGCGCTTTCCAATGACAACTCGGTTTTTTTCTGAATCAATCTCCGTTACATAATGAGGGACACCCAATGCAATCCTGATCCCTTTTCTCTGCCCGACAGTAAAATTTTCAATCCCCTCATGGTAGCCCAGACATCTGCCCTCGGTGTCTACTATTTCGCCTTTACGACCGTCCATCGATCGACGCTGCCGGACAAAATCAGCATAACTTCCGGATTGCACAAAACAGATCTCCTGACTGTCCGGCTTGGTCGCCACCGGGAGATTTAAGCTAGAAGCCATTTCTCGAATTTCTGGCTTTCGATATTCGCCCATGGGGAAAAGAATCCGTTTCAGTAATGTCCGAGGAATTCCAAACAGCACGTAAGACTGGTCCTTGTCGTGATCTCTTGCTCTCAACAGTTGATATTCTTTGTTTCTTTGTTGTGAAAACTGCAAACGAGCATAGTGTCCAGTCGCAATAAAATCCGCTCCCACCTGCTGTGCATATTCCCATAGTTTGCCGAACTTCAGCCAATTGTTGCACACAACGCAGGGGTTCGGTGTTCTTCCCGACAGATATTCATCTGCAAAGTAATCCATAATGCGATCAAACTGATCGTGAAAATCCAAGGCATAAAAAGGAATGTCCAATCGATCGGCTACTCGGCGTGCATCGGCCGCATCAGTAGCACTGCAACATCCCTGCTTATTGGATTTAACCGGTTGTTCCGTTCTCAACACGGGCAACACTTCACAGTCCCCCGTTTGCTGATTCTCTATCGGATCAACGCCACTGCGCATAAACAGTCCGATTACCTCGTACCCCTGTTTCTGCAGCAGATGAGCCGCGACAGAACTGTCCACGCCACCGCTCATGGCCAAAACAACACGTTTCATTGAATAGTACTCGGTTCAGTTGAAAAAGATTCACTGCCGGAAATCCATTTATCTGCCACCCACTGGGCGTGACAGGAAAATATCAAATATCCAGCAGCATAGAGGAAATTCTTCTTTTTTCCCATTAGAAGAGCCGCAGTCCCTATCTAACAACCAAGCAACACACCCCATTTCCGTCGTGATGCCCCATCATTCAGACAGGTTTATCAGCTTTTCTTCTAACAGCCATTCATCAATCGCGTCGGCTGCAACTTGGTGCCCTTCGGGAGTCAAATGCCCATCATAGGGAAAAAACAAATTCGTCGTTTGAGCCGATTCAAACGAACTACGGAGGTCCAAAAATGGGATTTCTTTGCGCGAAGCAAATTCCTGTAACCGAGCCTGAAAGTCACCTCCAGATCCTCGTCTCAGACCATGGCGTTTCCGACCGGCTTCCCATTCCTGACGTGTGAGAATCTGATGGCCTAAAGGAACTGCTATTAAGCCAAAACTCGCTCCGCGTTCTCTGACTAAAGCTTGCAAATGGCCCAAATTAGCCAACATTTTTTTCCAGGCTTCATCCAGGTGACCTGTCTGACCATCACGAGCAGCAATCAGTACGTCCTGAAAAGGATCCGACGCACTTATCGGTAAAGCCTGACCTTTTATAGCCTGTACCGCGCGTTGAAGTCGGCTTCCCAGATAAGGCCACGTCCGGGTCTGTGTTCGTAAAAATTGTTTTGACCACAATGGAATTGGAACGATTCCGGAAGAAGTTGGAATTCGGTACGCCCATCCGTGACGATCCCGTTCGACAGAATCATGAAATCGGACGTCATCTGACAGATCATTAGGGAAACAACACATTAATACAAGGTCGGCATCTTTTCCGGTATCCACATGCCGATACATCAACGACGCCAGTAAAGGTCCGGCACCGCTAGCGCCCATATTAACCAACTCGTAACGATTATCCGAGATGTCTGATGACCAATGATTGAGCTGCGATTCAAGCACGCGGCAGAAATTCTCTTCGAGCGCAACTTCCCGGGCCTCCACGATTGAATCTCCCAGAATCACAACACGAAAGTCGCCTTTTCGCTTTGACTTAAGATGCTCGACATCATGAAATCCCTCGCGGTTGTACTGTACAATCTGATCGAATTCGGAATCATCTATACCACTTTTGTATCGCAAACTTGTTCCACCACGGGTATGAGTCCCAAACCATGGATGATATTCACGACTAGGGGGAGGCACGAATAACCGCAGAATCATCTCGACAAACAGCAAAAAAATAGCCCAGATAATCCCTTGGAACAAAAGTCCCCGACTTAAACGGCGCCACATCGCAGAAGGTGGCTTATCCGGTTTTAGAGAGCGTGACACTTGTCGTAAATCAGGCATGATTCCTGTTCTCAATGGCTCTCTTCATTGTAAGATTCTCGTAATCTGGATTCTATGCCATAGAGGCCGCAATTTTTCACATAGCAAACGTTTCACATATCACCATTCTATATTGTATAAGGACATATGATTCCTCCATACTTCGATTTCGCATGTCCCCCCTCATTACACTCATCGCAAAAACACGGTATGGATCAATAGTTTTTAGCGCGATAACGGGACAAAATAGCTACGATGCAAGGCCTTTCTATCTCTTCAATTTCGACGAATTGACCGATGACTGTATCACCTATGATGAAGCAATATAAGCAAATTAAACAGGCGCATCCGCGCGCCCTGCTCCTGTTTAGAATGGGTGACTTTTATGAAATGTTTTATGAAGATGCCGAGTGTTCAGCACGAGTTCTCGGCCTGGCATTAACCAGTCGTGATAAAGGTTTGAATCCAATCCCCATGGCCGGGTTCCCTCACCATGCTTTGGACAATTACCTCGGAAAACTGATTCAGGCAGGGCATCGTGTGGCGATCTGTGACCAGGTTGAGGATGCCCGTCAGGCGAAAGGGCTGGTTCGTCGTGAAGTTACACGGGTGATCACTGCGGGAACACTGACTGATGAAAATTTACTTGATCCCAGAGAATCCAACTTTCTTGCGGCCATTGCCCCCGTAAATCATCAGATCGGTCTCGCCTGGGTAGAATTATCTACCGGTACATTCCAGGTTATGGATCTCAACGAAAACGATCTTTCAGATGAATTAGGAAGACTGAACCCAGCAGAGTGCCTGTTTCCTGACGAAGCAGATCCTATCTCCATCAACGATTTTACTTTTACGGTACGTCCGTCGTGGAGTTTCACATCAGAACACGCACAAGACACTCTTCTGAAACATCTTGGAACATCTACTCTGGAAGGCTTTGACATTTCGGAAAACACACCTTCGATCTGTGCCGCTGGCGCCCTTGTCGAATACCTGACAGAAACTCATAAGGCTGGCTTAACCCACATCACACACATTCAGCCTTATCATCGGCAGTCCACTCTGAAACTTGACGATTCCACAAGACGCAGCCTTGAAATAACCCGCACGATGAGAGAGGGCAAACGCGAAGGATCACTACTTGCCGTACTGGACTCGACCGTTACTCCGATGGGCGCGCGTTGCCTCAGTGACTGGCTATCCAATCCCCTCACTGACCAGCAACAAATTGTCTCTCGTCATGAAGCCATTGATGAATTAATCGACAATATGGATCTGATCAACGACTTTCGCGATACCTTGAACAGTATCTATGATCTGGAACGACTTACTGCCCGTATCAGCTCTGGTCGTGCGAGTCCACGTGATCTCGGATGTGTCAACAAAAGTCTATCCTTAATCCCCGTAATCAAATCGCTTTTGGCATCTCGCAAATCCTCTTTGCTCACAACCATTGAATCACACATGGACCCATGTAGATCACTGTTCGAGCAATTGGAAAAGGCGCTGGTCGAATCGCCTCCTCTGTTGGTCACGGATGGTGGAATTATACGATCGGGCTATCATGAAAAACTGGACAAATGGCGCGAGCTCACTCGAGGAGGGAAACAATGGATCGCTGAATACCAAGCCACGGAAACAGAACGAACCGGCATTCCCAGTTTAAAGATAGGATTCAACAAAGTGTTTGGCTACTACCTGGAAGTCACTCACACCCATATCGACAAAGTACCCGAGAGCTACATCCGAAAACAAACACTTAAGAATGCAGAACGGTACATCACTCCAGAATTGAAAGAACACGAAGAAAAAGTCCTCCAAGCTCAGGAACGCATGCAGGAACTGGAATATCAGATCTTTGTAGAACTTAGAGAACGGTGCAACGACTTTCTGTATGCATTGCAGGAAACCGGCAGGCAAATAGCCATAATCGATGTACTGATCTCACTGGCTTTTGTCGCGAAACGAAATCACTACAACCGGCCAGAAATGGTTGAAGAACCTACTCTTGAGATAACCGATGGACGCCATCCGGTTCTGGACATCCAGCAACCTGATGGTGAATTTGTTCCGAATGACGTCCACATGAATGAACAATCCGGCCAGTTACTTCTCGTAACAGGCCCTAATATGGCAGGCAAGAGTACCTACATCCGACAGGTCGCTCTTCTAACCCTTATGGCCCAGATAGGTAGCTTTGTTCCGGCACGTGCAGCTCGTATCGGGATATCAGACCGCATCTTTGCAAGGGTCGGAGCCAGTGACGAACTCAGTCGTGGCCAGAGCACATTTATGGTTGAAATGGTTGAAACAGCAAGAATTCTCAACACTGCAACCGATCGCAGTCTAGTCATTCTTGATGAAATAGGAAGAGGCACCAGCACCTACGATGGTGTATCGCTTGCATGGGCTGTCACCGAACACTTGCACGACCAGATTCAGTGTCGCACACTCTTCGCTACTCACTACCATGAACTGACGGCACTTGCCAACTCACTGCCTCAGATCCGCAATCTCAATGTTGCCATCCGAGAGTGGCAGGAAGAAATTATTTTTCTGCACAAAATTATCGAAGGTGGGGCCGACAAAAGCTACGGACTCCACGTGGCCAGATTAGCCGGCGTGCCTCGTAGTGTCATTGAACGTGCAAAAACCATTCTCACAACACTTGAATCAGAACAGCTGGAAGGAATCGGACCAAGCAAATCCCAAAAGTCCAATATGCCCGTCAATCTCTCTGGCACAGCATCTCAAAAGTCTGAACCCCTGAATACGGAAGTCGATTCCTCTCCTGTCCAACTCTCATTGTTTACGCCTGTCGAACACCCGATCGCGGGGGAACTACGCAAGATCGACCTTGATAAAATCACGCCTTTTCAAGCCCTCGAAATGTTAAATCAGTGGCAACAGAAATTGCTAGAAGATGATTCTTAGCCTGTTAGCAATCCCGGCCGACCTCGGTTGAACGCTAACTCTGATTGGCAAGGCGAAAGATCCGAAACAATCGTGTTTCCTTCAGAGGATCCGGACAGCTATAAAAACGTGCACTCTTTTTTGATTATTCCGATTGATCGGTATCTGTTTCCATTTCGGGGTCAGGATCTGATTTACCTGCCACTGCGATTGCGAAAGCAACAGCGTAGGCTCGGGTATGGGAAATGGAAATGAGAATCTCTGCACTCCCGATTCGTTTCATCACATCTTTGGCACCGCCACGCATTGTTACGACAGGCTTCCCCTTCCGATCGTTGCTAACTTCCATATCCCTCCAGCTGATTCCTTTTCTCCACCCCGTTCCCAAGGCTTTCAGGATGGCCTCTTTCGCAGCCCATCGACCAGCAAAATGCTGCATCGCTTGTCGCCTTGTCTGACAGTACATGATTTCTTTATCGGTATACACACGTCGCAGAAACAGTTCTCCATGCTCCTCAATCATGCGCCCAATTCGAACACATTCTACAATATCAGTACCAATTCCGAGACTTTCCATGTCACTCATTCCGTAAAAACGTCTCTGATTATCCCAAGGCTGTCATCATCGAAACAACTCGTCCAGAAGTTAATCTCTCTTCCCTACTCATTCCGTAGTTTTCATTGTCTACACCATTGCAGAATACTGCAAGTGACGTGTTCCGGCTTTATAGCTATCGGGAAACCTGAAGACACCAGACGGTGTACCTGTTTCATTTCGCAGTACCGTGTGAAATCTACTAAACTGGCAAGTATGTCGTTTGTTTCGAAATCTAACTGACACCTCATGCCTCACAGGATCTTTGAATGACACACGCGAAACTCCCCTTCTTCTTAACGGGATTGCTGATCCTGTTCGGTAACAATCCTCTCGCATACGGTCAAAAAGAACTTCTCTTTCACTCCATTCAGGATCGCGAAATTCAAAGCTGGCAAGCCGCGCAGAAAATATGGGACTGGGCGGAACCGGGATACCAGGAAAAACGATCTTCGAAACTTCTCAAATCCATGCTGGAACTAGCTGGATTCCGAATCCAGTCCCCTATCGCCAACATTCCCACCGCCTTCATTGCTGAATTCGGAACAGAACGCCCCATTATTGCTTTACTCGGTGAATTCGATGCCCTCCCTGGACTCTCCCAGACCGCTCAACCCGTGCGGCAGGTACGTTCACACACAAACTATGGTCATGGTTGTGGCCATCACCTCTTTGGAGTGGCCTCAGCATCTGCAGCTATCGCAATTGCCGAACAGATAAAATCCGGGATGATTCGTGGAACCATTCGTTTTTATGGATGTCCCGCGGAAGAAGGTGGAGCTGCAAAGTCTTTCATGGTACGTGACGGTTACTTCAAAACCTGTGATGCCGCTTTACACTGGCATCCCAGCAGCCGTAATTCAGCAGGTGATCGCTCCAGTCTTGCACGTATGGCTGCAAAATTTCGTTTTCACGGGAAAAGTGCGCATGCAGCCAGTGCTCCGGAACAAGGGCGATCGGCACTTGACGCCGTTGAGTTGACCAATTTTGCTGCCCAGCTTATGAGAGAACATACTCCCGACTTCAGCAGAATTCATCACGTTGTCACCGCCGGTGGTGAAGCCCCGAATGTCGTCCCCTCATTTGCAGAAGTCTATTATTACATACGACACCCCAAATCATCCGTTGTACGTCCACTTTATAATCGACTTCTTCTTTGCGCTCAGGCTGGATCCCTGGCAACAGAAACAAAGCTGGAAATCAATTTCCAGGGAGGTGTACTTGAAATTCTCCCTAACGAAGTACTCTCACGCATTACCTTGAAGAATCTCATTGCTCTCAATGACCTAAGTTATTCAAAACAAGAAAACAGTTTCGCCAAACAGCTACAACAAACCCTGAGCTCGTCGCCAGCACTTACAACCATTCAGCAGGTCAGTGATGAAAGCGGGGCTACTGGAAAAGGGTCGACAGATGTTGGTGATGTTTCCTGGGTTGTACCAACAACAGGATTTACAACTGCTTGCTGGGTACCAGGCACTCCTGCCCATTCCTGGCAGGCAGTGGCAGCCGGAGGAACGAGTATAGGGAGAAAAGGTATGCATCTGGCCGCGAAAGTACTTGCTGCGACAGCCTGGGACCTCTTTGAAAATCCTGAACTTCTCAGCAATGCACAGTTTGAGCATAGCAACCGGCTTTCGCTTACCCCCTACCAACCTCTCATTCGACCAGATCAGGCGCCTCCTCTTGACTATCGCAAACCAGCTTCCGATCAATCGGCTAGCCAACCCGTCTCGACGGGGGAGCAATGATTTTGTTGTCTCGACATATCCAATGATTTGTTTTTGAACTTCATCTAATTACGAGCTGTCTAATGCAGAAGATCGAAAACAAACAAGAAGAAACTACGTCAGGTGTAAATGTCTGGTACATCCTTCGCCACATAACGTATTTTGTATTTGTATTGTTAATACTCGAAGGCGCGGGTTGGTTTGCGAACTACATTTTTGAATATCACCGCACCGTGCGTAACTCCATCGAACTGATGAGACGTGAATCTCAACCTGTCTCTGCCACAGCATCGGAAACCCTGGAAGATGGTTCGACCCAAGAATCCGTTGAGCTTCTCATTCGCGTTGAGAATCTCAACAAAAACAATGCTCCGGCCCCCTATGAACTGGGTGGTCAGATCATCAAGCACGCAGATCCTAACTACCGACAGGAACCACTGGACATTGAAAAAACCGGGTTATCCAAACCTCACCGTATATTCGTAGTGGGAGGTTCTGCTGCTTTCGGATTCCCGTATCGATTTCAGAACACTTTTTCAGCCATACTTCAGGAAACGCTCAACAAAGAAAGTTACCAACTATTCAACGCCTCTCGCCCCGGATGGTCATCGGGCCAACTGATACCCCTTGTGGAGGAAATAGTCCAAAAACATGACCCCTCGCTCTTAATTATATTTTCCGGTAACAATGAATGGTTTTCCTGGGTTCCCAAGTCGCCAGGTGTCAAGCTGTCAGATGAGTCATCTGACACTTTATCATGGAATCAAACCAGCATTTCGATTCTGGACAAGTTGGCCATAAGTCGGACGCTCGCCGGAATGGAATATCTCCTGTTCAGATGGATCAAATCACAACATCGTAAACAACGTATGACAACCTTGGTCGATCGAGTACAAACATTAGGTGCGTCTTGGAATGCCACAAACGGCCACCCTTCCGGATACCAGGTCCATCATGAACTCATAGGGCGTCATTACGCGATACAATACCCCACTCATCCGATGGCCTTTGATAGTACTCAATGGCTGCAAACCAAAAAGGATTATCTCCTCTCTTTTGAGCAGAACCTGCAACGAATGATCAAAACCACTCAAAATAAAAATGTACACGTCCTTCTTTTAACAATCCCTTTCAACTATCGACTTTCACCCGCCTGGATGTTTCCACAACCGGAGTTCTATAATCGAAATTTTGCAAAGCAAACCAAGGTCGCCATCCGAGATGCTGCCCTTTGCATTGAAGAAGGCAGACTGAACCAGGCAATCCATCTCATTGACAACGCCTTGGAAAAAGATCCATTGCCTGCCATTCTTCATTACCTGAAGGCACAAAGCCTTGAATCGCTGGGAGACCATCGAAAGGCAGAAAAAGCATACAGTTTGTGCCGTGAACATATGATTGGTCACCTGGGCAGTCGATTGAGTATTAATCGAATCATCACCCAAACTGCAAATCTTATGCAATCTGAATTAATCGATGTTCAGTTCCTGTTTGACCAGTACGAACACAACTTAGGCCGCTACTACAATGAAGACTTAATTCAAGACGACTGTCACCCATCTCCTCTGGGACACACTATTATCGCAAAAGCACTGTTACCTTACGTGCTAAAACTTTCATCAGACCCTATGGAATCGCAGCACGGTCAACTCGACAGGTCTTTATGTAATGAAACTTTGAATTTGAGTAGTCCTGATAGATTTCTTATGAAATAATCCTCACGATTTGAACTCCTTGTGCTGTTGCTGATTGCTTAACCTTTTCTTTTCGAGTTAACAATGAACGACTCATTTGTAACACGCCCCAGTCTGCTGATCCGTATCAAGGATTCACAAGATGCGGACGCATGGGGACAGTTCATTGACATTTATTCACCCCTCATCTACCGCTTTGGGCGAAAAAAGGGACTGCAAGACGCGGACGCTGCCGACCTCACCCAAGATGTCCTTCGCGCCGTGTCCGGAGCAATTGAACGACTGAACTATGAACCACGAATAGGCAAGTTTCGAGGCTGGCTGTTTACCGTGGCTCAAAATAAGTTGCGAGACCAGATATCAAAAAGAAAACGACATCCTCGGGGAAGTGGCGACACACAATTACGTTCCTTTCTTGAAAACCAACCCGACAGTGAGGACGCACTATCCGCATTGTGGGACCAGGAATACGATCGATGTCTTTTTGAATGGGCCAGTGATCGAGTACGACCTCGTTTCCAAAAGAAAACTTGGGATGCATTCTGGCAGACATCCGTTGAAGGCACCGCAGCTCGTCAGGTCGCAGAACAACTCGACATTACGGTTGGTGCTGTATACATTGCTAAGAGCCGCGTATTGGCGGATTTAAAAACAGAAATAGAAAAACACATAGGGGACTGATGACTGGGCCTCAATCCTGTCCGGCTGAACGAGAACTCCAATCCATTCTCGACGGTACGCTCTCCCAACCCGATGAAGCTGTTATATCCGACCATTTAAGTGACTGTGATCGGTGCCAGCAACGGCTTGAAGCCCTGGCTGGAACGGTACCACTGATTGAACACTTCAACGACCAATCAGACTCCATTCACACTCCTTTAGGACCACAGTTCCATCAGACGAAACGTCGCTTACACGATTCCAATCCTGGACTGTATGGCGAGACATTGAAACAACCACAGTCCGTTGACAGTACGCCACCGGCCATTACTTCTACAGGTGAACCTTCCTCAACAGATTCTCGGCTCACGCAACTCGGCCCGTATCCGATCAGCGGCATCATAGGCCGAGGTGGCATGGGGGTAGTATACAAAGCCACAGATCCAACGCTCAAGCGACCTGTCGCCATAAAGGTGATCGCAGCCGAACTTTCGATAAAACAAAACATGCGTCGCCGTTTTCTTCGGGAAGCACGTGTAGCTGCCGCGATAAATCATCCCCACGTTGTCACCATCTACCACGTCGGCGTTCATAGTCGGCAACCGTATCTAGTGATGGAATATATTGATGGCAGCTCTCTGCAGGAACAATTGAAAAGATCTCGCAAATTCTCTCCTAAAGAGCTTGTACACATTGCCTTGCAAACGGCATCCGGTCTGGCTGCTGCACATGCTCAGGGAGTTACACACCTCGATATTAAACCGGGCAATATCCTTCTGACTTCCGAGAAGGACTGGGTCAAAATTTCTGACTTTGGACTGGCACGGGCGACGGACGACGTTGACATTACCCAAACAGGAATCCTGGCTGGAACACCTGCCTACATGGCACCCGAACAAACCCGTGGAGATCCCGTTGATCACCGAGCCGACCTTTACAGCATGGGGAGTGTCCTGTACGCGATGGCAACCGGGCAACCACCTTTTGACAGTACTTCAACCTTAAAATTGATACATGCCATTTCAAATTCTCGCCCTGCGAATGTACGCAAACTGAATCCCAACATTCCCGACTGGCTGGAAACGATCATTTTACGATTACATGAACCCAATCCGGACGATCGTTTCCAAACTGCAAGAGAAGTAATCCAGGCCTTAAAAAAACAAACCTCATTTGCACGCCCGAAACGTGTTTCCCCGTTGCGACGATCTCCATCAAAAAAGATTTTTTCTTATCCAGACTCGCTTCCAAACATACAAGTTGATTCCAGTCGAACAGACCGATCCGCACCCTCTC
>CAXEIY010000286.1:0-5390 GCA_963996245.1 uncultured Planctomycetia bacterium
CAACGGGTGTTCAACTGACGCGTGAGTTCTGTCTGGATGAACAAAGTTCACAACTTCGCGTCACGCAGTATATAAGGAACGTATCGGAGGAAGAAAAAAACTGGTGTCACTGGAGTCGTACGTTTGCCACAGGCGGTGGCATGGTATTTGTGCCCTTGTCACGGGAACGACGATTCCCCAGGGGATACATTATGTATGGCCCAGGTTCCGTCATGCAGTTTCACCCGGAAGACCCGGCTATCGGAGAACGTGATGGGTTTCTCGAAATCAAGTCAACCCCCCAATATCCAAAACTGGGCATGGATTCCTACGAAGGATGGTTTGCGTATCTGGGGAAAAATAATTTGTTGTGGGTGAAACGTTATCCCGTTTATCCGGATCGCTCCTATAACGAGATGGCCGGACTGACCCTTTCAATCTGGTACTACCGGGATGAGATGTGTGAACTGGAACCGATCGGTCCGCGGGAGTCGATTGAGCCGGGGGCGGAAGTTTCCTTTACCGAGCAGTGGTGGCTGTTGCCACACGACTATCCCAGACCAGGTCAATCGGTGGACCTGGATCACTTAAAAGCGCTCGTGATTCAGGAAACCGGACCGGTCCGATAACCGGAATCTACGGATGGCGGTCGTTGGAGGCTGTTTTGGATGGCCCCTGGGAATCAGGGTCGACTAAATCCGGGTTGGACAGCTGGGGTAATAAGGGTTGCATTACATGATGAGGATACGTGTCTGAACGTGGGAGTGTTGATGCAGGCATCTTTGTTTATCCTGCATCGAGTCATCGATTGAGGGGAAATAAGGTACTTACCTGGATTCAGGGAGGATCATCTTGTCCGATGCGCAAACGCATTCCCAGTCCGATTATCCATATATAGATCGCCTGCGCGCCGAGGGAACAGCAAGCATTGGCTGGTGTATGGTTCTTACGCTGCTGACGTGTGGGATTTATGGATTGTTTTGGGAAGCCAGGCAGATGCGGACACTCAACAAGTGGCTGGGGCGGCGGGAGTTTTCTTTCTGGGCCTGGTTTTTCCTTGGTATCGTCACCTGTGGCCTGTACTACCTTTATTCCGAATACAAAATGGCGATTGCCATTCAGGAGATTCAGGAGAAACTCGGCATCCGGGTCAATTCCAGCCTGGCCACTGTGTCCATAATCGTGTCGTTGATAGCCAGCCCTATGGTGTCTTCAGCGATTCAGCAATATGAAATCAACCAGCTTAAATAAAGACCGGTATACTCTGAACCGTACGACACTGGCACAACTGTTTCTGCTGGTTCTGGCGATTGTAGCGGTGGTTCAGATCACGGTAGGCTACAGGCTGGATACTCTCAATCTGATTCCGTGCTTATTCCGGACCCTGACCGGGTTGGTTTGTCCGGGCTGTGGTATGACCCATGCATGCCTGGCCTTTGCGCGCGGTGATTTCCTGTCTGCCTGGCAGGACCACCCCTTTTGCTTTCTACTGATCGGTCTGGCCGTCCTTTGGGCGACTGCTCCGGGGTTCTCAGACAGGATATGGCTCAGGCTGTCTGGTGTTTTGCGTCTGTTATTGGTTCTTTTGTTGAGCACTGGTGTACTGGGGCTCTGGGTGTTCCGTTTGCTGGTTTAGACTGATGGTTACCTGGTATGCCAGGTAACCACATATCCGCGCAGGTGCTGAGCCTGCAGGACCGGTAACCAGGTAGTCAGGGAGTATCGGGTAATTGCCATCGCACGGTTTCAATATGTGTTTTTTCTTTTTCGTCACGATAGCTGTAGGCACTGACGAGAGTTCCGTCCGACAACTGGAGGGTGTTTCCGAACCCACCTCCACTGGCTCCGGAATTAACATAAGAAATGACGATTCGATCCTTTTTGAAATTCCAGGTTTCTCCATCATCGTCACTGATGATCGCGCGCAGACCCAGACCATGTCCATCGGTTGAATTACTGCGTACGGTAAAAGTCAGTAGCAGACGTCCGTCATGCAACCGGAGGAACCGCGGATACATTTCACCATAGTATCCAAAGCTTCCCGTTTCACGATGTCGGTTCCAGCTCACTCCCTGATCCAGTGAGGTCCAGAGCATCATGCGATCTCCGTTGTCACCGCGTTCGGTTTTCAGTTGGTCCGGGGTACCGGGAATGTGCCAGTGGGGTCCGGTACGATCGACGCGAACCGGATGAAAGAGTTTTCCAGAGCGGTTAACATAGGTTGTTGACTGAGAGAAAAAACCGTCCACGTCAGTCCAGCCCCGGGTGTCCGGGTTGAGACTTTTGTCCCAGGTTTTTCCACTGTCTGAAGAACGCCACAGTCGAACCACTTCTGGTGCCATTTGTTCACCGTGTTGCATACTGACGCCAAAGCAGGTGAGCCACTGGTCGGGATTACGTGTTGGCAGTTGAAACACACTCCAGTCGGTTGCGGTATTGGCACCGGGTGGAAATCCTTCCGGTCCGATTTCTTGTTCCGACCATGTTGCGCCATGATCGGTGGATCGAAACACTTTCGCGTAGGTGTGACCTTTTTTGTTGAACTGGTCTGTACTCAGAAAATGACAAGGCATCAGTAAGGTGCCGTCATGCAGAACATGAGGTGAGAATTCACGTCCGTGGATGTCCAGTCGTTCCTGACGCGGTCCCCACGTTTGTCCGCCATCGTCAGAGCGCCAGAACACAGCGCGTTCGCAGTATCCGTCCACACCAGGGTAGGGGCCAAAACAAAAGGCTACCAGGAGCAGCTGTCCGTTTTTCAAAGGGACGAGCCACGGTTTGTAGTCGTTGGGAATTCCCAGGGCAACACGCTGTGCTTTCAGGCTGGTGAGTGTGATATGTGAGCCGTTCACAATCGGAATATCACCATGGGGGGAGTCCGATCGGGCCGGATAAGGCACCATCATGATCAGGGCAGTTGCCAGTGCGTACTGTGAAAATAGCGGAATTGGCATGGTGGTCTCTCCTGTACGAAATCACTCAGTTCAGCTCTGTTTAAACGGTACTTTGGTAAATTTGTAACCTATACTTCAAGTGGAGCCGTGATCGGTCGACGGACCGTATTGTGTCACAGCTGAATCACGAAATCAGTTGCAAATGGCTGCTATTTTTCAGAAATTATCAAAATATCAGCGCTGGTTTGGGGGGTTTGTAACCCGATTCGATGATGAGAATTGGTAGCTGGGAAGGATACCCAGCTTGAGAGTTTAATGAAAGAAATTACAAAAATAACAATTATTGGGTATTAATTGTTTGCCATAGCGAACTATATTACCTATTCTTTGTAGATTGTTTGATGTTAAAACATAATGCCTATTCTATGTACTTTGGCTGACCGTAAATGTTCACGCGGTTTGTTTATCTAATTGAACCTATTGGGATAACGATCTCTTTCGTCTGAGGTGTGCATCATGCTCCGTAAGCTCGGTTTTCAGAAATATTTTGTCTCGTTTCGTCGCTTGTTGAACAGTCAAGACAAGTCCGATATCAGGGAAGCTCGCCAACTGAACATGGAGCTACTTGAACATCGTCTGCTGCTTTCGGTGGATACCGATTTCAGCGGCGGTATTCTTACTATCACAGGAAGTAGTGACAACGACGTGATCGATGTCAGCATCGATCCCGATGGTGCGTTGTTGCTCAATGATATTGAGATCGCCGGAGCTCCAACGACCAGCAATACCGATGGTATTGTGATTGTCGCTGGTGCGGGTGACGATCAGATTACGCTGGATCAGAGCAGCGGTGCGCTTGCGCCCGGTGCGACCAGTGAGACCGCAGGTGAATCGGAGATCGAAGTAACTGTTGATGCCGGAGCAGGTAATGATGCACTTACGCTGCGCGGACAAGACGGTGAAGCCGACACGATTAAGCCTTCGGGCAGCGCGGTTGATATCAACGGTGACAACGACGGAGATGTTACCCTGATAGCACTGGAAGAGATCGGATTATTTGGTGGTGGTGAGAATGATTCAATTAGTCTGACCGGATGGACGGCTGCGGATGCTTCCGCTGTCGGCATCGTGAAGATTTCCGTTGATGGTGGCGCGGGAGACGACGTGCTGCGTGGTGGTGATCTGGGATCCGTAACACTCGTCGGTGGTGACGGCGCCGATAATATCCGCGGTGGCGAGGCTGCCGAGGAAATATACGGCGGTGACGGTGACGACACACTCAACGGGATGGGTGGTCAGGATTCGTTATACGGTGAAGCAGGCAGCGATGTGATCAAGGCCGGTAAAGCTGGGTTGAGTACGGCCCAGAATCGCGTTTACGTCGATGCAGGGGCGGGCAATGATACCGTCCTTACGTTCAACGGTGCGGACACGATTTATGGTCGTGAAGGCGATGATGTCATTCGCTCACGTCCAGGCAATGATGTGATCTATGGTGGCCCTGGCAACGACGTGCTGGATGGCGGTAACAGTAATGACACCCTTTACGGTGAAGCCGGCGACGACACGCTTCAGGGCAAGAAGGGTGATGATCTGGTTTATGGTGGCGCCGACGACGACGTGATGGTCAACGCGGTAGTCGACCTGGGTGATGACACACTGGAAGGTGGCGACGGCGACGATCTGTTCCGTATGAAGGGTAGAAGTATTGCGGAGCTGTTCGAAGTGGACTGGGTAGCTGCCGATGGTTCAGTTGATGCGCATCTTCTTTCGATTCACAAGGATGATGCAGGTACGCTTCTTGAGACCGAGACCGTTCGTGGTGCCGAGCAGGTCCACATAGCCGGCTTTGGCGGCAATGATGTGGTTGATCTGCGCGGTTTGACCGCATCGGACATTGTCGATGCGTCGATCAGCGAGCTGCACGGTTACGGTGGTGGCGGTAAAGATACGATTCATGGTGGTTCCGGGGCAGAATATCTGTTTGGTGGCGGTGCCTACGATGTGATCTATGCCGGTGATGGCATCGACACACTCGATGGAGGCAAGGGCCCGGACTCTCTGTATGGCCAGGGTGGCGATGACTTGCTGCTTATTTATGGTGGTGATGGCAAAGTTGCAGATGGTGGTGATGGTGCGGACCAGGTATTAGCGGGTGGAACTCATCCCGATACGGGTGATGCGATTGTCGCGACGGGTGATAACACGCTGAGCGGTGGTGCCGGTGACGATATACTGACCGGTGGCGGCGGCAATGACGCGATCGATGGTGGTGAAGGTGATGATGTTTTGACCGGTGGCGACGGCAGTGATGCCATCGATGGTGGTGCCGGTGACGATGTTCTGGACGGTGGAGCCGGTGCCGATGCATTGACCGGTGGCGATGGCAGTGACCAGATTTCGCTGTCTTCTGATAGTGACATTACATTGACCGACACCGCTCTGGGAGCAGATACGCTGGCCAGTATTGAGCGTGCACAGCTGACCGGTGGTGATTCGGCCAATACGATTGACGCC
>CAXEIY010000287.1:0-9220 GCA_963996245.1 uncultured Planctomycetia bacterium
AGATGGGGCAACCGGCCTTATGATCCCCTTTGTTTCCACCCCTGAAAAAGCCCGTATGCTGGTTGATGCAGTCCGGTTCCCTCCCCTGGGAAACCGCGGTATGGACAGTGCCGGACTTGATAATGCATTCAATCCCTGGGATGCCGCCGATTACGCAGAACAAGCTAATCAGGAAACGTTTCTTGTTGTCCAGATTGAAACTCCGGAAGCGGTTGAAAACATCGATCAAATCGCCGCTGTAGAAGGAGTGGATGGATTGTTTATCGGCCCGGCAGACCTTTCACTGCGACTCCGGCACAGCACCACTTCTTTAACCATGGAAACAGCCCTCGAACGTGTCGCGGAAGCCGCAGCAAAACACGCAAAGGCATGGGGACAACCGGTCACGGATAAACAGCATCTCCAGGATCTGTCCCGAAAAGGCGCTCAGCTATTACCTTACGGAAACGAATTCGGGGTATTGAAAGAGATGCTCGAGAAAAACGCTCAGGACTTTTCTGCTTTATAAACTCCGTCTCCCTCGTAATCTTTGCAACAACAATGGCACATGGACAATCCACTGCAAACACCGTTCCCATTGCCCCGATCTCTTAGCACGATGCCAGGACAACCATGACCACTCCTCAACTCCGGGTAGCGGATCTGATCGTCATCGCTTTCGCGTTTCTTGTGATGATCGCTATTGGTTTTGTCTGTGCGCGCCGGAGTCGCTCGGCGGAAGGTTATTTTCTCGCCGGACGCTCGATGCCCGGATGGGTGGTCGGCTTCAGTATGATGGCGACAATCGTCAGCTCGATGACCTTCCTGGCCCTGCCTGCATTCACCTACGAAAAAAACTGGACCCATTTCCCCGGCAACGCGACCTTTCTACTGGCTATGATCGTAGCCCTTGTGCTGTTTGTACCGTTTTATCGTCGGGCGGGTATTCGTTCGGCATACGAATATCTGGAACTTCGTTTCGGTGCCTGGGCTAGGCTGTACGCAGCCTTTTGTGGAATCCTGTTCCACATTTTTCGTATGGGAGTGATCCTCTACATCGTTGCCTTGAGCGTCCAGACCATGGTTGGCAGAGACATCGAAACCATACTGCTGGTTCTGGGAATAATCGTCACTCTCTATACGATTACCGGAGGTCTTCAAGCCGTCATATGGACCGATTTGATTCAAGGCGTAACCTTGATCGGTGGTGGTTTGATCTGCATGCCGATCATCCTCAGCCAGCTCCCCGGTGGTTTTGGCGACATTTTGACCATCGCTGCAGAAGGCGACAAATTCTCCTTTGGAAATACCAGCTTCAATTTTTCCGAACAAACCATGTGGTCCCTGATCTTTACCAAGCTTTTCATTTTCTTACAGGTCCTCGGAGCCGATCAAACGAGCATCCAGCGTTACTGTGCGGCAGGAAGTGATAAGGACGCGCGTACCGCCGTACTGCTGGGTTGTGTCCTGACAGTCCCTGTGTGGACTTATTTTTTCTTTGTCGGTACGGCTATGTACGTTTTCTACCAGGTAGTACCTGGAACGGATGTGTCTCACCTGAAACCCGACCAGATACTGCCCCATTTCATCCTTACCCAGATACCGGCCGGGCTGGCTGGTTTTGTGATCACCGGGTTACTGGCTGCGGCCATGTCCACACTCGACTCCAGCATCAACGCTGCCGCCGCAACTCTAACCACGGACTTTTATCAGCGTCTTGTGGCCCGAGACAGAAGCCCACAGCATTACGCGTATGTCGGCCGTCTGCTCAGTCTCGCCTTTGGGGTCATCATGATCGGAACCGCCCTGGTAATTCATCAGTACCGGGCTCAAGAGGCCATGGAAGACATTCAAACCTTAATCTTGTCCATTCTTGGAGGTGGATTGCTCAGCTTATTTCTCATCGGATTTCTTACCGTCCGTGTGGATAGTCGTGCGGCATTGATTGCTACTCTGACAACCGTCACATGCGTGGTCTGCTGGTTGATCCTGGATAGTTTTTTCTCCGATTCGTTATTCTGGCTTCCCAGTAAGATGTGGATGGGAGTCTTTTCAAACCTGATACTATTCACGGTCGGATACGCAGCCAGTTTTCTGGGCAACCGGCAATCCGGACCTTCGCTGGAAGGGCTCACTATATGGACCACTGCCTCTAAATCCACCGCGTGAGCCCATTAGCCTAAGAACCCTTCGAATCGAACCGGTCTCATCCTGAAATCTGAATTCGAAATGCCCAAAGCCTTAAGCAGTCTTTTTTGATTCAAAAACGTAATGGCGGCTCCTGCTTGAACGGAGCGTCCTCTGTATCCGTCCTGATTGCGTTACTAGAACGCTTCATGTTCTTTCGGGAATCGAGCTAATAACCACTGGTTTTCGTATTGCTCACAATGGGTCCAACCCAGTTCCCGGTACAAATCACGCCGTTTTTTTACATACCAGTAGTTGGGAGGTGAGCTCGATAAATAATGGTTGATCCATTTCAATCCCATGGCGTACCGCCCGTTGCGTCGTTCACGACGAACATGCAGTAACACATATTGCTGATCGGTTGTGTCAACCCATCGAGCCAGCTGTGCAAAGTTTTCTTCAAATTTCTTGTCATGTGCCTCGACATCGGGAATGGGATGCTGGACTACGACATCGGGAAGTTCCATGTAAGCCAGTGCCCGCCCTTTGCGATACAGCGCGTCGATGAGCGCTTTGCGTAATGCTTCTTGTTTTCGGTGATATGCCAATGCCTGAGCGTTACGGCTCTCCAGACGTCTCCCGAAATGAATAGCCAACTGGTCCGTATTGACCTCTCCAATAACCGCGTCGGCAGCTTCTACAACAGATGGAAGATCTTTTTTTCTCCAGAGTGGATTGTCCAGTCGATGCAGTCGTAGTGACAACAGTGGTATCGACCCAGGATGATCTTGGAGAATCTTTTCCGCCAGCAGGTCAAACTCAGACCGTTCTTTCTCAAATGAGATGCCTTTCAGCTGTTGCATCCGCACCTCCAGAGAAGAACGCTTAGAAGAACTCTCCTGTGATTCGGTAACCGTCACTTTACGATCCTTCACCACAGTCGTCATTTCCAGGGGGAAGCCACCCGGACACTGCCCGGCACTCAGCACAGAGGAAACCGATGCCCCGTAGTTAATGGTGCCCATCAACCGATCTCCGAGCGCCACTCCGGGCGGATACTGTTCAGCTTGAGGAGTCGCTACAAAAAGACTTACCTGTTCTCCCCTTTGTAACGTCCGAGGCTGAAAGGATGTACGGGCCAACCGTATTTGGCTGCGAGAGGACTGAATACGCAGGCGTATCGATTGCTGTAAACGTTGATCCAGGGCTAGTGGAGTATTCTGATACCGTTCCAGCACACCGACTTCCGGATGCCTCAGACTCAGTTTCAGCACATACTGACCCTGATTCAGAGCTACAGGATTTGGCCAGGTATCATCAAATGCAATACGGCGTTTTGCAGCATCAAACAGGCTCCACACCTGGGTCCCGAAAGGAGACTCATACAGTTCGCCATCCAGTAACGGAAACCGGGGCGTTATCATCCCTTTGCGTGACTGTTTAAAAGCATATTCGACGACCAGCTGATAAATGGGAGGCTCACCGTTCAGGGCATCCCGTTGGGTTGGCAGTATGTGAATGCTCGATTGTTTTGGATGAACCAGTCGACGGTGCGTGGTAAGAGTAGCAGTAGGAGCAAGGCGCTCACGATGCAATCGTGTGCTGATACGAATGCGTGTTCCAGAACCTGATCCATCGAGCGACACTCGACGTTGATCGGGTATCAATCCATGGAAGGTAATCTTCCACTCCACTCGGGAAAGCCCCGGACTCGACCAGTACTGTGCCAGGCACAGCTCCAGCGTTCGTCCCTCCTCAACCGGGAAGCTCCTCAACCGACCGGGTCCCGGTTTCAGGGTAAAGAATTCGCGGAACTGCGATTCACGATAAGACCGACCAGATAACACCTGCACCGCATGCAACACAAAACGGCGTGGTCCTTGCTGATCGTGAGATGGAACCTTAGTCGATTTTTCTGTAACCGTTCCATCTGTGGAAACAAGACGCAGCGATACATCTGCCCAGGTAGCACCCGGAGGTACGGATAGGAATCTCCTTTCTATTTTTCCCGGATAAAATGTTCCCTGAAAAGAAAAGGGCCCTCCCCTGGCATGGATTCCCTCCCCGGAAGGTTGCTTGTTGGCAGCAACCGTTTCACGGGTTTGTTGCGTACGAATTACCGTGATAGGGATACGAAAAACAGCACCGCGTTCCGTATGAGTTGCATCGTACGCCTGAATTTGTGCCACATGCACACCAGGTGGAAGACCCTGTGGATCAATCTGAATCGGCAAAAATTCTGCGCCCGAGGTAAGTAACAACTGTTTTCCGCATCGCACCCATTCATGTGAGCTTTCCAGAACAAGCCGTATCTGAAAATCAATCTGTTCAGCAGGTGAACTTTCCGGTGAAAAGACAGGTCGTATGCGCACACCAACACGACGGGACCGCAAAGTTTCCGTCTCCTCACGTAGGTAAATACCGCGACGGGTTTCCATTCCTGGAAGCGTCACTTCAAATTTCAGTAATTCTCCCGGCGTGCCGGCTGACTGCTCCAGATAGTCAAAGGCATGATCAATCTGAACCAGACCCGGCCCCTGCGCAAAAACATCCGCGTTCTTGATCACTCGTGCCGTATTCTGTATCGCTCGACGAACACTATAGGGAGAATAGGGAATGCCATTGGACTTCAGGCCTGACAACAAAAGTGCAATATTGCCACAGGCATTGGGAGATGACATCGACGTTCCGTTCATCTGCATGCTTGCTGACAAGGTCCAGTGAGGTACCGGGGCAATCGCACCACCTGGCGCGCAGATATCTACTCCCATGGAACCGTCTATGGTTGGACCTCGTGAAGACCAGGTATAAGGCAACCCGTTTCGTGCCTCAAGCAATGCATATTCAGCGGTCATCATTTCGGGTGACACATAGGCCCCCACCCCAATGATGGCCGAGGTCGTACCTCCCGGGGCGCCCACCGTAGACAGTGCCGGTCCGCTGTTACCTGCACTGGCGACAAAAATAATCCCATCACGATTGACCAATCGTGAAAACAAGTCCGGCAAGCGACCCTGATCGGGGACGCGTGTGGGCTCTCCAAAACTCATGTTAATCAGATCACATTTATTCCTTTGTGCCGCCACCAGACCTCGTACCAGTCCCGCTCCCGTTTCCATACTGCCAAGTCGGGTATCCCCAATTTTCACGGAAACAATCTGTGCCCCGGGAGCAATCCCGTTGAGTTCAGGATGATCGGGGAAATGCCCTGCAACAATACCTGCGACATGGGTGCCATGAGCGCCGCAGTCGGTTACCAGACTCAAACGATTACCGTGATCATATATATTGACTGAAAAGTTAAGCTGAGAACCTCCTGGAAAAGTATTGAATTGACGTTGCTCACGAAAATTTGTCATTCGCTTTTCGTCTGTAAGATCGCCGTCTTCATCCGTATCAACAACCGCCCACCAATGGGTTCCATCGTTAAAAACAACACAATCAAAAACAGGCCCTGGATCTTCATAACTTTTCTCTGCCAACTTGAGTTGTTCCAGGCGCTGCAGCCATTCTTCTCTCTGGATAATCGAATCCGTAGTCTGTGATGCCGTGGAACGCTCCCATGATTCGAATTCTTTTCGGACAGCCTGCACCGTTTTATGATGCTCGTGATTCCACAATTTACGACGATCAATTTTCATCCGACCAATCAGCGGTCCGGGGAAAAGATCCCATGCACGCTTGATACCCAGATGAAAGATCCCCGTAGGATTTACCCACTCTGGATGAATTTTCAGTGAACGACCTGAGAGCCCCTGCAGAACGCCTGCATCCGATTGTAAAGTCACGGAAGTATCGACATCGCCACTACCGGTGCCATCGATCATATCAATAATTTTGGGTAAACCGTCTGTTGTAACCTGCAACCCTGCAACGCCGGGATCAACACCCGTATCAAAGATAGCAACGACAACACCCCGGCCATCAAATTCGGGATTGGCTTCCATAAAACGAGCCGCACCCGTCTCCTTCTTGGGAAGCAGACCCAGCTTTGAAAAGGCTGGCGGTTCCTGGGATGCTTTGGGATTCTGGCCCTGAGCAAACCGGACAGAAGGCAGATTCATAAACAGGGTCGAAACAACCATTAACAGAAACAGCGGATTTTTCATCACCACGATTCCTCTCCCAATGCCATTAAACACCCATTGTTTCTTTCCATTGTACGATCGACTGCCCCTTGTTGGACAGATTCAATTGTCTGTCCATTTCCATAATGTATTTCACCATCTACTTGTTGATGTCGTGACAGATTAGCGCTGAAAGCAACACGCTAAACACGGGATGGCCCACTCTCATTATGCCGCGGTTCAGACATCCAGAACGTCATCGCACCCCCCAGGGCAATGAGCGCCGTAATAAAGGTGAACACAACGGGGAATCCAAAATGATCCAACAAAGCTCCGACAAGTGGTGAAAAGCAGAAAGGAACTGCCATGCAGACACTCAGCGTACTGACGTAACGTGGATGATCTGAGGTGACGGCAAGTTCCAGTACGTAATTATTTAATGTACTGAAAGTGACCGGCGCCAAGCCTAGCAAAAAAAACACGATACCGTACCACCACACTCCAGAGTCAATCAGACCACTCCCGAGCAACAGTGCTCCTACCGGAGCCAGTGAAACCGCAAACACCTGAATGCGAATGGCGAGTCGGTTTCCCCAGCGATCTGCAATCAGCCCTGATATCAAACTGAAAATACCGACGGCTGCATTTTGTGACACAACCCAGATCATCAGGTGGAAACCGTGACTTTGAACATCGACATCTTCGCGGGCCAATGCCTGTTTGCCCAGTAATTGGAAATGAGGAAATGCCAACTGAATCATCACAAACAACATGGCGGCAACGGCGAGAATCCGAAAATCCCGATCCGTTGACCAGATACGCCATGCTTCCTGAATGTGATGTCTCCAACCAATCTTAACCTTCGCCGGCTTATCGGCAGGTTCGTCGATAAACATACATACCGTACCGGCCAAGATAAACCCAAGACCTGTCATTCCAAAAATGAAGACATATCCATAGTGATCAGGAATTTCCAACCATCGCGGCAACAACAACCAGACTGCCATGATGGACAGTGCCGAGCCCAGAACTCCGGCAATGGCCAGCAGTCGACCACGACGATTCGCACGTATCAATTTCCCTTGGGTCGTGTTGTAGCACAGGCGATTTACTCCCGTCACCACAAAAAACAATGCATAACATCCAAGAAACAATCCTGCCATCCATGCAGGAGGATGCTCGTGGACGTAATACCATAAAGCGGACAATGCGATAAATGGACATGCCATTAGACAAGTAGAAATAACCAATGCCCATTTTTTTTCACGTGTGTTGCGAACCCGTTCTGCGACAAACACCGGAGGAAGGCTGGAACAGGATCGATTCACAACCGGCAAGCACCCTCGCAACCAGCCCGCTCCTGACACCGCATCCATAAACGACGGCATGATTACGGTTTCTGTTTTGAAGATCCACCCGAGACGCAACAAGACATAGTGCACGGCCAAAACGAAAACATTGCGTTTCTCGCTGGCTCTTATGTGGTGTAGATGATCATCCTTTGATTCATCCACCGAAGAAGACGTATGGTAAGAAGACATGATCAATATGGGCCAAACATAGTTCAGATCTCCCTCACCTGTCTAACAGAGAAGGGAAATAACGGAAAACACAAAGCTGCCTGCGACAACCCGTTCGTTCAATGGAGAATGCAGTAACCACATCCCATTAGCTATACTATTCACATTACAAATAAGAAATCCCCTCAATTAATCGCCGTTCGTTGCCCTAATAGGGTTTCGTTCAATCCGTAACCGTGTATCCAGTCAGGGCCTCTCGTGCTGCTGGATCAATGCTTCCACGTACTTCCGATTTTGACGCCGCATCCCTTCTGATACATCTGCGGGACTGGAATCCAGAGCCAGGTAGGTATAGAGGTATTCCACTCCTTTTTCTACCTGGCCGATGTCTATGTATTGTTTGCCCAGATCGAGATAAATCTGCCGATCTCCCGGATTAGCCTTCAGCGCATTTTGAAACGCATCCAGTGCTGATTTATCCTGTCCCATTCGAACCCGTGTTCTCCCCAGTCTAAGCCAAACGTCTCCATTAAAAGGATCGGATTGCACCAGTTTCAGATAATGTGTTTCGGCTTCCTGGTAATCTCCCAGGCCAAATGCAATGGAAGCCAGTACAAGACGTGCTTCTGATCGCGATGGATCCAGGGTAATAGCCCGCCTGGCAGCCTGACGGCTGGCAGCAGGTTTCCCCTGTTGAAAAGTTATACGGGAAAGCACTTCCCAGCTTTCGGCATCTTGGGGAAAATCTCGTACCGCCTTTTCCACAAGCGGTACCAGCCTGCGATCCATTTCAATGGCATATCGGCTTAAATACGCCTGGTCCTTTCCTTTACCGGGCGCCGCATGAAAATAGGCTATTGCCTGATAGCGCTGAAGGACATCGGCTGGCCACTCTCGGACCTCTTCGTGATAGGGAACCAAGTCAAAACTAACGTCATCGAAATCCGACAATTGGTCGTCCGTTCGATGAACCCGCACAAAATGATCTACCATCGGCATATGATCAAATCCCTGAGGAGTCCGACTTTTCATATGGCACTGCATACAGTCGTCTTCCTTTTCCTGTCTGACTAATGATGACTCACTACAGAATGGAGCCTCACCACCCCTATTTGCAGTCAACGAGTCCTTGTGGCAATTCAGACAGCGACCACGGAAAAAAGATCGTGTTGCTTGCGATTCAGGTGCCTGGTGAGGATCATGACAACTTGTGCAACTCAGTTGTCTGTCCCGTGCCCACAAACGTGTTTCAGAATAGCAACGACTTCGGACCATATCTTCAACATGTCCTGTCACATTACCCACAGGTTCTGAATCGCGAGCAGGAACAAAGACTGCCTTATAGTAATGAAGAGGCAATCCGGGTCGAAAATCGAGTAGATTACGACCTTCTACATCCACGCGCCATTTTCCAGATAGGTGGCACTGCTCACAGACATTGTCACGAAGGGCGGAGGATAAATGTCGAGGATTGACAATCGTATAATCAATGTCCCCTTCGGCCAGATCCAAGGGCGGATTTTCAAC
>CAXEIY010000288.1:0-8113 GCA_963996245.1 uncultured Planctomycetia bacterium
CTGGGCAAGGACACCGTCAGGCGATTTGTCCGCAACCGGTTCTGGAAAATGAAACCGGGCATGTACAAGCGACTCGAAGCTCATTTTGCACAGTTTTCCGATGCAATGCGAGCTGCCAACATCCCGCTAAATCGTATGGTTTTCCGTCTGGAGTCGGGTGGTGACTTCATGACATACTCAGAAGCAGTGTTCTTTGACAGATGGGCGGATTACGGACTGATGTCGAAAGTATTTGATGTGTTTGATGAACTGCATGGAGAAGGCGCGTGGGATACGTTTCTTAAAGAAGGCAGTCAGATTATGCAGAATAATACTCCAGTTCTAACGGAGTTCTGGGAATACGATGAGGGCATGAGCAGCGTGGACCTGTCTGACTGACTGTCCGTGTTGAAAGGAAATGTTGATGGCGAGCCGGCCTTTTCCCTGTGTGATGGCCGGTTAGCGGCCCGATCGATAGTCGTGCCAGTCATGTCGAAATATTTCATACACACTCTGGCCTCTGTGTTTCCAGGAACCTCAACCATGTTATGATGCAGATCTGTTTCATTCCCAAGGAGAAGGCCATGTCTTCCACACAGACAACGCAAGTGATGACTGCTGACAACGGCAAAGATTTGAGCGAGCGGGATTTGCGCGTACAACTGGCTGCAGCATACCGTATTTTTGAACATTTTGGCTGGTGTGAATTGATTTACGGTCACATTTCGATGCGAGTTCCTGGTCCGGAACATCATTTTCTGATCAATCCATACGGTCTGCGTTACGACGAGGTCACGGCGTCGAGCCTGGTGAAAATCGATCTTGATGGAAACCAGGTTGAGCCAAGCGAATATACGTTCAATCCGGCTGGATTTGTCATTCATAGTGCGATACACGCGAATCGCGAAGATGCGCATTGCGTCATGCACTCCCATACACGAGCTGGTATGGCAGTGGCAGCACTGGAGTGTGGCCTGTTGCCCATCAGCATGAACGCAACCAGTTTTTATGATCGACGACTGGCATATCACGACTACGAGGGATCCACGCTGCTGGTTGAGGAAAGAGAAAAACTGGCTGCAGACCTGGGCGCCGCAGACGCCATGATTCTGAGGAACCATGGACTGCTGACGGTGGGCCAGACGATTCCCGAAGCGTTTTTGTACTTGTACCGACTGGAGCGATCCTGTCAGGTACAGCTGGATGCGATGGCTTGCGGCCAGTCGCTGGTCACTCCATCGGAACCGGTCATTGAACGTTCCGCAACTCAGATGGTCGATTTCGACAAGCATGTTCGGGATGTCGGCCAACTGGAATTTGATGCGCTGGTCCGATTGATGGACAGTAAGGACCCGTCTTTTCGCGAATAGAAAAACGCTTATTTGCAGAATGAACGGCCAAAAAGGGAGATCCGTCCGGCGGTTTCTGAGCGACGGTTCTGAAAACTCTGTTTCAGAAACTGGATATTTATAAGTCGGATTCCACTCTTGAGATAGGAATTGCAATCGAGGATTAACCTTCAAGGATAGTCTCTGGGGGAATACATCCACGGATCAGAAAAACTTCGCACTTGCTAGGGAAAGAAGATGATGTCACTGCCCAGATTCGATGCCTTTATAGGTGGAAATAGACAGGCAGCTTTTTCAGGAACGTATTTCGAAACAGAGAATCCCTTTACCGGAAAAACCTGGGCGCAGGTCGCTCGATGCGGTGATCAGGAAGTAGATCTTGCGGTCAAGGCTGCATACCAGGCGTTTACCGCAAGCCCCTGGTCTGAAATGACGGCGTCCCGACGTGGGTTCTTGCTGAGTCGTCTGGGCGATCTCTTGGCAGAACACGCAGATGAACTGGCGCATATGGAGGTCCGGGATAACGGAAAACTGTTGTCTGAAATGTCTGTTCAATGTGCGTACATGCCGCAGTGGTACTATTACTATGGAGGACTGGCCGACAAGATTGAAGGTGCGGTCATTCCTATTGATAAATCGGAAATGTTCAATTTCACACAGCATGAACCTCTGGGAGTGATAGCGGCTATTACACCTTGGAATTCCCCCCTTTTGCTCCTTTCTTGGAAGCTGGCTCCGGCTCTTGCGGCAGGTAATACGGTAGTGGTGAAACCCTCGGAATTCACCTCAACCTCGACTCTGCGTTTTGCAGAACTGGTCGAAGAAGCAGGATTTCCATCTGGCGTGGTGAATGTGGTTACTGGTTACGGAAACGAAGTCGGTGCGGCGCTGGTCAATCACCCCCTGGTAGCCAAGGTGGCCTTTACGGGAGGAAGTGAAAGCGGTGCGATCGTATACCAGGCTGCAGCCCGGGATCTCAAACGCTGCAGTCTGGAACTCGGTGGAAAATCACCCAACATTGTTTTTGACGATGCACCTGTAATGGATGCGGTCAAAGGCGCGATTTCGGGGATCTTTGCTGCCACGGGCCAGACCTGTATTGCTGGTTCCAGATTACTGGTCCAGGAGGGTATTTACGAGGAATTTGTAAAGGAGCTGGTTACCTTTGCCGGCACAGCACGCATGGGAGATCCCATGGATCAGCAAACGCAGGTCGGCCCCGTTACGACACCTGAGCAGTATGAAAAAATCCTCAAATACATTGAGATTGCCAAAGCAGAAGGTGCTCGACTGCTGCTTGGAGGGAGGCCGGCCAAAGGGCGTAAAGAGTGTGGGAACAGTCCCTGGTTCATTGAACCCACGATATTTGGAGATGTCGACAATAAGATGCGTATTGCTCAGGAAGAGGTCTTTGGCCCCGTACTCTCTGTGATCCGCTTCAAAACCGATGACGAAGCTATCCAGATCGCTAACGACATCGACTTCGGTTTAGCTGCAGGCGTATGGACACAGTCGATTAAACGGGCAATCAGAACCTCTAGGGCAATCCGGGCAGGTACGGTCTGGGTGAACACCTACCGAGCGGTTAGCTACATGACACCCTTCGGTGGTTACAAAAAAAGCGGTATCGGGCGTGAAAACGGGATCGAAGCTATACGGGAATACATGCAGACCAAAAGCGTATGGATTTCCACGGCTGAAGACGTGCCTAACCCTTTCATCATGCGATGAAATACAGGTATGATCCTCTGACCGTAGACGGATTCGCATCCATTCGTGCTCTATTAGGAAGGAGAACTCTGGACCAGACCGTTGATCCTTAATGGTAAATCGCTGCAAATTAACGATGCTACCTCGGGAGCTGTAAGTGTTCGGGTTGAAGTGCTCGATACAGTATGATTACAGCCTATTCGTCCCTACGACTCTTCCGAGCAGTAAGCAAAATGAACGAAACATTTTGATCAGGCGTATGAAATGGCCGTCAGAAAAAAAAACATAAAATGTGCTCGAAATACCATCAGATAGGGAACCTTAGAAAATGGCTCGGATCTTTTCAGATTAAGAGTATTGTCTCTTTTTCATGTCACGGCCATCCAGGTTCGGTCCGGTTATCATAAGATCACTGGCATTCCCTTTTCTGGATTCCAGAATTGTCCCGGGTGGTGACAGCCTGGTCTCTGACACACATCGATCGTTTAGTATATCAGAGTCACTCAAACCTGACTCTGAACGAACGCTAATCATTGCATCGATCCTGACCGAGTGAGTGTCCTTGCTGAGGATGGTCGAATTACCAGTAAAGTCACGTCCAAAATAGACATAGGTCTCCCCTGCTTTATCATTACCACCGGGACTGGCGTGCATCGCTCCAATCAGAATATCGCCATAACTGTCCCCGTTGATATCACCAACTGCTGCCAGACTCTGTCCCGAAAGATCATTGGACTCAATTCCTTTCAGAACAAAACCATTGGTTCCATCCAGAGATTTGAAGTCAAGGCTGGCTGAAAAACCATTCGGTCTACCATATAAGAGGTATGTTTCGCCTGCCTTGTTGTTGCCATCAGGATTGGCATGCATCGCACCAATCAGGATGTCGTCGTAACCATCACCGTTAACATCACCGGCCGCACTGACCTCGCATCCGGAATAATCCCAGGCGTTTATTCCTTCGAGAATAAAACCATTGGTTCCGTCCAGTGATGACAGTGCCAGGATTGCATCCAAATTTCCTTGTGTCCCGAAGACAACATAAGCTTCACCTGCCTTCTGTCTGCTGTCGGGTGTGGCGGTCATTGCGCCAATAAGAATATCATCGTAACCATCTCCGTTGAAATCACCGGCCGTACTGACGGTGTATCCAGACCAGTCACCGGAATCGATCCCTTTGAGTGTCAGTCCGTTTGTTCCGTCCAGTGTTCCAAGATTCATGCTGGCATCAAATGGCTCTGATTTGCCAAACACAAGATACGTTTCACCGGCAGCAGACCTTTCTTCAGGGTCTGCCTTGTAAGCCCCGATAAGGATGTCGTCGTAACCATCTCCGTTGAAATCACCGGCCGTACTCACCGAACGGCCCGAACCATCATAGGGAGCAACTCCTTCCAGTACGATCCCCTCGAGGCCGTCCAGAGCGTCCAGTGCAACACGAGCAGTAAAACCATCCTGTTTGCCAAATACAACGTAGGTTTCACCCGCACTTTCCTTTCCGCCAGGGTCTGCAGCGGGGGCACCGATCAGGATGTCATCGTAACCGTCTCCATTGAAATCACCTGCCGTACTTACCGAACGGCCTGAATAGTCGTCGGCATCGATTCCTTCCAATATCAGTCCATCGTTTCCGTCCAGACTTTCGAGACTGATGTTGGGGGCAAATTCACTCGACTTTCCAAACACCAGATAAGTCTCGCCGGCAGCACTGTTCCCCTGCGGATCGGCCTTATAGGCTCCAATGACAAGGTCGGAATAACCATCATCATTCACATCTCCTGCCGTATGAACCTGGCCTGAGTAGTCATAAGGATCTATCCCTTCAAGAATAAATCCAGTGATTCCATACATTGCTCCCAGATCTACAACTGAATCAAAACCGGCCTGTGTTCCAAACACAACGTAGGTTTCACCCGCACTTTCATGGCCATCTGGATCCGCTGCCTGGGCTCCAATGACAATGTCGTCGTAACCATCACCATTGATGTCACCCGCGGTACTGACCGAGTACCCTGAGCGGTCATCTGGGTTGATTCCCTCCACCGTAAATCCATCACCACCATCCAGTTTGGAAAGCGCTATCACAGCGGGTGTTGGAGTAGTGGTCACGCCAAAAGACACGTGGACTTCCCTGTCGCCTTGAGTGTAATGATGGTAATGGTCTGGATAGGTTCCCTGCCATTTCCAGTCTTCATCCAGTTCCAGTTTGTCATCACTATTACCGGTTACCTTCAATTTGTTCGAAGAAGCGATTAACGGAAGCAGATTGTCGAAATCAGTAATCAAAGTGTTGGTGCCTGATCCGGTGATATCAATCGCTTCCAGTTCGATGAGCGATTCTTTCGTTAGCTGGGTTAAGTCCAGGGTAAGATCGCTTCCTTCCAGTACCAGAGTGTCTTGTCCTGTGCCTCCCGAAAGAGGTGACAGAAAACTGGTCTCAAAAACGATAATGCGATCATCACCCGAACCAGGTATCAATAGATCGGATTCACTGACACGTATAAGCGTATCGTTCCCTCCTCCTGCAGAAAGGGTGTCCTGGCCAAGACCACCGTCGAGCCAGTCCTGTCCTCCTCCACCCTGGAGAGACTCGTTTCCCGTACCGCCTTGAAGGGTATCCCGTCCCCCACCTCCGTATCCCACCAGTTCGATAATCGAGGCATGTACGATATCCGGCGCGGTTAGTTCGGAGAAATCGATAAAATCATCACCTGCAAATCCCGCTATGTGCACGCGCTCCGTGTCACGTACTACCTCTGTTTCAAGTAGAACAGACGGGTGCTTGTAGTGGTGTACCAGGAGATGTTCGGCGATGTCATCGGAGGCATCATTCGGATCCCCTTCGCTGAATGGTATCCAGTCGAATTCAAATATCTCCGACGAACGCTGGCCTTTGAATCGAAAAAGATCGGTTCCCGGCCCACCTTCAAGCGTATCGTTTCCTTCGTCCACAACCGCGTTGACCAGCACATCGTCTCCGGAACCGCCGTACGCGACGTCATTTCCCGTTTTTCCCTGAAGGGTGTCATTTCCCGCTTCACCGTATAGGGTGTCGTTACTGCGACCACCGTCCAGCACATCGTTGCCTGTTCCTCCGTAAATCAAATCCTTACCCGGACGTCCTCGAATCACATCATCACCCGATCCTCCGTACAGCGTGTCCGTACCGTTGTAGCTAAGAATGGTGTCGTTGTCCTCCCCTGCATCTATAAACACACTGTTTTGTGATGTGCTGAGCGTTGAGGAACCAGCTTTGATGACGTCATTGCCGGTTGCGCCGAACAGCGTGTCATGCCCTCCGCGTCCGACAATCGTGTCGTTGCCGGAATGTCCGTTTATTTGCTCGGCGTTGATACCGCCATAGATCCTGTCATGGCCCTGTCCGCCGGAGAGGGACGAACCGGGGAAATCACCATTTCTCAGAACATCGTCACCGGAGCCTCCATTGATCAATAGGGTTGTAATACCCATGGCTGCCGTGTCCTGAACACTCCATCCGTTCAGGCTGATTACATCATCTCCACTGCCACCGTGCAGATTCAGATGTTCAATATCAACAATCACGATATCGCCATCATTGTCATTATTGATATTGAGTATTCCCTCGGTCACCTGAAAATGGTTTCCGCTTCCATCGTGTCCTATGATAGACAGCTTGTCATCACCTGCCCCACCCTGAATCGTAATTTCAATTTCCGAGGTGCCTGATACTTCACTGGAATATCCTGGTGCAAAGGAACCTTCGGAAAGATCAAACGTCCATTGATGATTGCCATCTGCGCCCAGAACAAGGATGCCATCGGTATTGTCGACGGTCGGATGGTCGACAATTTCATGTCCATTGAGTGTAATGGCTCCAGCGGCATCACGTGAAACGACAACATCCGGGGTTTCCGTATCACAGGAAATAGAGAGCATTGCACTGGAAAATTCAGTAGTGCAGGTAAGTAGCAGACGTCGTTCCAGCACTTCCATTCGAAGCGCACGTGAAGCCGGGCTACGACTATTTTGGGAACCGGTATGCGACATGGTAGAAGGGAAAAATTAGAAGCGAGGCACTCTGGACAAGACCATCCCTGGCTACGAAACACACCTATCGGACCACTTATTCATCATAGGGATCTTGTGGGTCAGACAGCAAGGTATTTGCCAGTCTGAATGTATAACCTTACGACGTGTGACAAGCCTCTTTCTACCCAAAAGGCACCCTGCCAAGTCCGTCTTCCATACGTTTACATTTTGTTTCTTATCGCAGCGTAGCGGTGTAGAACCAGACCTCATGGTCCCTTTCCGGATTTTCTCCGGTAATGGCAAAATTAAGATTTCTGACAGGAGTTGTCTGATAGGCACGATTCTCAATCCATATTGCCATGGGGGCGTAGTGCCTTTTGCCGGGCATGGCAGGGGAAAAGCGGTTTGCAGCGTTCCATTTGATGGGTTCTGTAAGATCGGATTCGGGGACGTGCAGCACGTCAATCTTCGAACTACCTGATTGCCCGCCCAGAACCAGAAAGAGATCACCGCTATCGATCTGTGCAAAGCGGGCTCTGAAATATCCGAAAAAAGTCTCAACGGGAGTAAGCTCTCGCCAAGAATCGCGTAGGTTAAAGGTGTAGTAATGGACTTTGTCACCGAAAAAATCATTACCGAAACCTTCTACAACGGCGTGAACCGTAGCCGTTTCTGGATGGACCCACAGGTCGCTTCCAGACTTGGGAAACCCCTTTTCATCCGATGATTTCAAGGTATGAAAGCCTTCGATGGGAGATCCGATACGAAAGCAGGTCAATATCGCCTGGGGGGAACCCTCGGGAAATGTACCTGACCATATCTGTCCTGACAAAACCACCTCGTTTTCATTAGCAAAACGTACGTAAATGTAAGACAGGCCACCGCGGGATGACGCCAGATGCGTGATGACCGGCCCTTGCCATCCATCGCCACGGTTATATACATAACGCCATTGCTGGGTTCCGTCCGGAGTCACGACTACCCACCATACGAGTCGTGTTCCCTTGGGTGAAATCGCAGCTCCCACATAGTTCGCGCCTCCTCCGATACGGATCGCCTTACCC
>CAXEIY010000289.1:0-17627 GCA_963996245.1 uncultured Planctomycetia bacterium
ACTCGGTGGATTTGGTGCTTCAGTAAATAATATGGAGGATCTGGAAACGGCCCTAAAAGATGCCCTTGAGTCGAAATTACCGGCCTGTGTCAATGTCTCCATTGAGGGAAGGGCTGCACCTGTTTTTTCGTAGCACCTACTCTGACACTGAGTGGCTTCGTTGGTAAACCTTCCATCGGAAGCATACCTCCTACCTAAAAAAAGGAAGAACGGATGCCCGTTAACAACATACTGGAAAAATTGCATCGTGGAGAAAAAGCTTGCGGCTTGACCTTCATCTTTCCTTCCGAAGAATTAATCGAACTGGCCGGACTAGCGGGATTTGATTTTGTTTTTCTGGACGGCGAACACGGATCGTTCACTACCCGAACCATTGAAAGTCATTGTAGAACTGCAGATGCTGTCGGACTAACTACGATTGCCAGAGTACCGAACATTGAAAGCGACACCATCTTGCGATTTTTGGATCGAGGGGTCCTCGGGATTATGGGCCCGCATATCTGCACAGCAGACGATGCTCAAAAGCTCGCTGATGCCTGCCGTTTTGTACCAGAGGGAAAACGGAGCTTCGGATCCGGACGAGGTGTTGGCTACGGTACGCCGTCGCCCCGGGCCGACTCCATGCAACAACTCAACAACCAAATGTTAGTAATGGCACTGCTTGAGGATCAAGCTGCACTCGACAATCTGTCTGAAATCACTCGCGTAGATGGAATTGATTTTTTCAGTTTTGGACCAAATGATCTGGCCCAATCGATGGGATTACCTGGTGAACCCGACCATCCCCAAGTCATCAAATCAATGGACCAAGCGACGCGTGAAATTAAGGCTTCGGGCAAACGTATGCTCGACGAAGTCTGTGCTACAGCCCGTGCAGCAGAAATGTTTCTGGAATCAGGGCGCGCTTTCGTCAAGAACTTTTCCTCAAACACCGGGAAATAGTCCTGCACGACCGCTACCCTGCAATCCTGCTTACTGAATCAAGTGTGTTCGGCCATCACGCTTCTCTCACGTCTGAAGTAACGATTAAGCAAAGCTTGACCATACCTTAACCAGTCTTTAAGCTTTATTTTCGTTGATTTATGGTGGGAGTAGCTCAGCTGGTTAGAGCGCCAGATTGTGGTTCTGGAGGCCGGGGGTTCGAGTCCCCTCTCTCACCCCTTTCTGACTGGCAATCTCAGACGATTAAACCCTTGAAGTGAAACCGGCAAACGTTATTCTATTCGTGATTCGCATGTACGAATGCATCTTCACGTCAAAGATAAGCCGGTAATTTCCTGAACCTTCCGTAAGCGCCCCTCGCTACTCTGAACAGTGACCGTGAAACGGTGCCCCTAGTCTTATGATTGGTGTGTAATTACAGCATATTCAGGCATCATGAATACTTCGATACCCCAATGACCGGATCCATCATCTCACCCTCTTAATCCTTCCTTTAAACAAATCTGTCATCTGCTTTCTTGCAATGGTCGAATGCAAAGACCACAATCGTTTTAGGTAGTGAAGATGATTCCTCTCGCTGACCATCGGTGTTTCCCGCACTCCGATACCTGAACCATCGATACAGTCTCCTTTTTGAACGGACCAAAACATGTCTGTTTTTACTCTTGCAAACAGTAACGTTACTCCGGATTCTGTTGAGCCTCTCATGCTGCCCAGCCAAGTACTTTTCAGAAACTCTTTCTTGCCCCTACACAATCTGTGGAATGACAGTCCTGAAGCGCCCTCGGGTGCTGGATCATCCGCTGCCGGTAAAAGTAAAGATTCCTCGACTCAGGGAAATAAAGCGGGTGGCGGCGGTGGCGGCGGTGGTGGCGGTGGTGGCGGTGGTGGCGGTGGAGCGAATATGGAACCTGCCTCCGGACAGGCTGCACCAGCTGAGCATGGTGGAAGAGTGCAGGCTGTCGCCTTCAGTCCCGATGGATCTACTGTAGCTTCTGCAAATCGTGATGGGACAATTCGACTCTGGGAAGCTGCCACGGGCAAAGCAACAGGTAAACCGATCGTAGGCCATGATGACCGTATGGGTCATGTTTTTGCTTCTATTTTTTCACCGGACGGCAAGATTCTGGCCTCAGCCAGTCGAGATGGGACCGTTCGTTTCTGGGACTCCAAGACACTGAACTCCGTTGGAAAACCGTTGACCGGTCATCAAAGTGATATATTTGATGCTCTTTTCACTCAAGACAGCAGGCATCTTCTCACCTGTAGTAAAGATGGAACCGTCAAGGTATGGTCGACCGAATCGATGGCAGAGGTAGAAGCCACACAGATTGTTCATGACGGCCCCGTATATGCCATCGCGCTTAATCCGGATGAAAACGCGCTGGCTACAGCCAGTGAGGATGGGACCGCCGTACTCTGGAAAAGAAAAAACAACTCATGGCAATTTGAAAAGACATGTGTACTGGATGCCAAAACAGACTCCATGCTTCGTCGTCCTGGAGCACGTCAATCGGTTGCTTTCAGTCCCGATGGACGCCTCCTAGCTACAACCAGCCATGCCAACCGTATTGGACTTTGGAATGCGCAAACCGGTCAGCGCATCACATCGGAACTCGAATCCCATACCGATGTCGTGTTATCGGTTGAGTTTTCACCAGATGGAACACAGTTGGCCAGTTCCAGCTGGGATGGGTCCATCGTGATCTGGGATATCCCATCCCACAACGACATGGACAAAATTACCAGTACTCCTCTGGCTTCACGCCTGGGTCCGGTTTACTCCATCAGCTACAGTCCGGATGGGCAGACGCTAGCCTCTGCTGGATGGGACCTCAGCATGCGGTTATGGGATCTGCCCTCACGCCAACCGATCGGCGAAGCATCCAGACAGAAAATACAGGTCCCCAGTGCCCTGTCGTTCAGCCCGAACAGTCAGGATCTGGTCATCGCTTATCGCAACGGAACAGTACGCCTTCTCAATATAGATAGTGGAGAATCGCTCCGGGAACCTCTGACTGGTCATGTTGATGCGGCTCTCTTGGCTGTTTTCAGTCCTGATGGAAAGGTCGTTGCCTCATCGGGATTTGATCATACTATTCGTCTCTGGTTTTCTGACTCCGGTACCCCACTGGGGCCTCCGCTTGAAGGTCATACCGATGTCGTACGCTCCGCTGTCTTCAGTCCTGATGGACTGACACTGGCTTCCGCCAGTCGTGATCATACGGTACGCCTATGGGATCTTGCTGATGACCGAATCCATGGTGATGATCAAGCCTGGGCTGAACAACCCGAAAGCCGTGTTTTACGGGGACATACCGACGCTGTGCGTTGTGTTACCTTCTCCCCCGACGGAACCATTCTAGCTTCCTGTGGTAAGGACACAACCATTCGACTCTGGGACATAACAGAAGCCCGCGCCACGGGAGAAGTCATGTGCGGCCACACTCTTTTTGTCAGATGGATTACTTTCAGTCCAGACGGAAAAACCCTCGCTTCTGCTAGTGACGACGGTACCTTGAGACTCTGGGATGTCGATACCCAGCAACCTAAAGGGCCCCCGTTGAAAGGGCATACAGACTGGGTTCAGTGTGTCGCCTTCAGTCCGGACGGAAAAACTCTCGCTTCTGCCAGTGGTCATCCTGGTGAAGAACGTGCAGTAAGACTGTGGGATGCTGACACAGGAACTTCAAAAGACGAACCCCTTTATGGTCACACGGCCATGCTGACCTGGGTCGCGTTCAGTTCAGACGGTCGCTGGCTTGCCTCGGCAAGTCAGGACAGTACCGTTCGCCTATGGGATCCGGCAACGGGTCGTTGTCTTCGAATCATCGAACCACTTTAATCGACCGTTTCTATCAGGTCATTTTCCGTTTCATGTCTATGAAACATCATTTCCATCATCGTAACCTCTTGAGTTGCCCTGAAAAAACACTTACTTACACGTCCTGGGGACATTTTTTCACAATGTCACAAAACCCGATTTATACTCCTGCCATCTTTTTTCCTTCCATTCTCGTATTTGCAGCGGTTTGCTGTCCCATCCACGTCGCCTGTGCGCAAACGGATCCTGGCCACTCTCTTCTTTATATTTCCCAGAGCGCTCAGTCGAACCATGACCTCCGTATTCCAGACCAGCAGTCGGTCCAGATACGCAACCCTGACAACCATGCAAAACAGATCCTTCTCTGGCATGTGATTTTGATCGGTGGCTTTGATTCGGATCCTACCAAAAAACAGCTCAACGGTACGGCGCGAAGGGGACGAGGTTCCAGTGGTCTATATCAGCTGCATCGAGATCTCGCATCCATTGGAACCGCGAGTCGCTACTTCAATTGGGAAGGATCTGATGCAGGTCGACTCGGACGCAGTGGAGCGCCGGGACCGGCACGTATCGCCAATTACATCCGACAATATCATCTCAAGAATTCCCACTTGAAAACAGCGATCATCGGTGCCAGCTGGGGAGGCTACACCGCACTGGAAGTCACCGAACTTTTGAATTCTACAGAAAATATCATTCCTGTCGAAACACTGATACTAGTAGATGCTTCGGCTTTCTTTCGAAACCTAAAGGGGCTTCCACCCATTTCTGAAAATGTCATGCATACCATTAACTATTTCACACATAATCGAATTTCCACTGGAGTATTGACAGATGTCCGTGTTGAAAATATTGATCTTGGAAATTCTTTAAACGGCTTTTTGCGTAATAACTGGGCTCGATATAACCGGCGAGGCGATTGGCGCGCGCATGTACTGTCTCAGTGGGATCCGTACATCCATCAGGACATTCACAATCGGATGGCACGATGGCCACCCTTTTCAGTGCAATCAAATAGGTAAGCATTGCTTAAAGCGTATCCGGCTATATCGTATTTGAATTCAAAAAGCGGATATCACATGAAATACGGTGCTCAACATCTCATTGGCAATAATCTCAGCAGCCAGTTGATGGGCGCGCTCATTGGGATGTGCGTCAAATCGATTTACGACCATGGAGGGTGACGATTCCTGTTTAAAGTCATCCAGTAGATCCAAAACTGGCACACCTTCGGATTCCCAGAAGTGTCGCAGCTGAGCATGGATCTTTGCGTCTCCTGGATCATCACCCAGGTTGTGAAGGAAGGGGAATATCACCACCCCAAAACGGGCGCCGCTGCTTTCACAGATTTGGCGCAGTTCCCGTAAACGCATGCATTGTTGCTCCCAAATCGGAGGTTCGTATCCTTCTCTGATCCATGAAAAATAATTCTGGACTTCCGGCAATTGCTGTACAAACCATCGATAATATAGAAAATCCAGCACAAACGATTTTCTTAAAAACAGATTGTCCGGTTCCAGTTGTTTCATGTGTTGATTAAACAAGACATTTTCCGCTTGCAAATCAGTCGTATCATTCAACACATACATCAAGATGAAGATATCTGCACGAAAGCCATCCTTAATCATATCTGCCAAACGATCCCGCTGCTCTCCCGTATTCCAACCAGGTAAGGCCAGATTACAGATCTCAAAATGATGGTCTGACCTTTCAGATAATTGCTGGTCGATAATACTGGTAAAACGATTTTCAATACGACGGATTCCATGTCCGAAGGTAAAACTGTCTCCAATAAAACATATTCGTTGAGTGTGACTTTCTGGCTTGGATGTGTAGTTCCGGTCATCGCGAAAACCCATATTGTTAAGCTGGACATGGCGTGCATACCATAATCGGCCGAACTTACTTAATGAGAACGAATCACTTATGTCAAAAAATGCAACACAAACCCCCTCTAGTAGAAGGAAGAGGCTGAGACACAGGAATGACGCAAAAGCAATATCTGCCGGCCACAGCCCGCGATTCCGTATTCGACGGTGAGCTCGCCATTTCAATGATGCCATCCCTCCGAACAACAATAATGCCAGAGACAACATATACTTAACGGTATACTGAATGGGTAATCCGGAAAAAACCAGCAGATAACCGTTGTCGTTAAATATCTGAGCCAGACTCTTACTCACATGCCCACTGTCTACGAAAACAGAACTTACCCAGTCCCATTTCGAAAGCGTCATAATTTCCAGAATACCAGTCATGACAAAGGTCTCTCAAACCAACTTTCCGAATCCTTTTACGGAACTTTGTATCCCAACATCCAGTGCACTTCAAGAACCTGATTCAAGTCATCACACTCGGAGATATTACATTGTCCGGTTTCTTTTTTATCTCCAAAAACAATAGCACTCTTCTCGTTGCAAGCCGATGTATTTCTGTGATCCTGTCGATCTCTATTCGAGGCGGGTAACATGCCTTCATCCAATCAGAGAGAATCTGGCTCTATTCGATGGAGAAGTGTTGGAGGTGCTATTGGTTTTTCCATTATTGCATTTGTGCCCTGGCCACAATCTTGTAATGCCTATCTCAATTATCATGGTGACCCCACATTTCCGCTACGTGGGTCTTTGTTTCTGATCGGTATCTTTCTCATTTTCCTCGGTTTCTTCCATAACGCGTTTACTGATACCATTCGACGGATAGAGCATCGTCTTCCCACAATCGCGATCCTCGCAATCAGCCTACTGCTCATCACTCTCGCAGCTATCCCACGGCTGTACTGCCCCATTGAGCATGTCAAACTCGGTGCTCCTGACACGATAGAATACGCACTCGCGGCGCAAAATCTAGTCGACCGTGGTCACTACGCAATCACCCTTAACGGTATCGATCACCCACCCCGATACCCATTTGGATTCAGTGCCTTTCTGATTACACCTATTCTCGCCTTTTTCAAAGATGATCCTAGATATGCAGTCTATGCCAGTTTCCTTTGTGGGCTAGCAGTCTTGATTCTGTCCTGGTGGATAGCGAGACGATTCTTCGGAGAATGGACTGCCGGTGGTTGTGTCGGTGTACTGTTGATGTTCCCACCCGTACTTAAATACTCCCGTGAAGTCTTTTCCGACATGGCCGTGACGATGTTCTTCTTGATCCTTGTTTTTGTCATCTTTCTGTGGACAACCTCTCCAAGAGGACTGCCTGGAAAAAGACTTTCTGTGTTCCTCGGTTTGACAATTGCTGTGGGAACGTCAATCAAATTGTCACTTGCATTACTCTTGCTCATACCGATCGTGCAGTCCACTATTCTTTCTTTTACACGACCCGCGTCGGAACGAGTCGCCATCCACACATACTGGTCCAAGCGTGTACTGCTGAGTCCTGCAAGCCTGGTGCTTTATAGCTTTGCGATCGGCATTCTTCCCTTACTTCTATTCAACTTTCGGCAATTTGGATCACCGTTGAGAACAGGGTACCATTATTGGTGTTCCATTCCCTATGATTATCCCCGTCTGACTTTCTCCCTGCGATATCTCTGGCATTCCTACCAACGCCCTGACTACGGTAATCTTTTATGTTACCTTTTCCCACCCATTCAAAACCCTTGGAAACATGCTGGTCTACTGTTACAGAGTGTTTACTGGTTTTCCGTTGTCGCGGGAATTCGACTGATATATCAAACCTCCCTCGATGATAACGGTGATGCTGCTTGCACTGCTACAAAGCGCTCTTACTGTTTGACTCTTGTATCTGCCAGCAGCATCTTTCTAGTTTTTTACAGCTGTTATTTCTTCCACGACACCCGGTTCCTCTTACCGGTCTATATCGGGCTGCTCCCTGTCAGCATCTGGTATCTTCAGATCATCACACGTATTTCTCCCATGTTTGCGGCAAATCGCATTGTAGGCATGGGCATCCTTCTTTTCACCTGTATCACCATGTGGACACTGGGCCCTAAATGGAGTCGACCCTCCGATCAGTATCCACGGGCACTGGCTTCTGCACGCATTGAAATGATCCAGGCGGCAAATAAACTGCTTCCAGAAAATGCACCTGTCCTTTCGAATCTGGACGGAGCGTTTCTTGATTATTACCTCTTACGTGGGACCCATCGCCGCTATCTACCAATCGATAGAAATACAGAATACGCATCTAAATTTGCCCAGTTGCGTCCAGCCGGTTCCTGGTGGTCACGATGGGTTGAACCACCTACAACGGACCCATTTAAACATCGTGGCATCGCTTTAACTGGATCGTCGGAGGTTTATCCTCAGACGGCAGTTGAACTCGCCGCTTCCTCTCACTCCAAGCTAGACAAAGAAAAGACCTACTATCTATTACTGGAACACCCTGTTAACGCGGTTTCCCTTCGTACCCTTTCCGATATTTTTCACAGGGAGCTTCTCATCGAAGATTTTTCCAGAAACCTGTGGTCTGTCTGGCGGTTAAGGCCTCGACAGAATTGATTGTGCTGGATCCGGAACATGCCAACGATTCGCGCTTTGATCGTGCAATACATACAATTCATATTGCTCATCCTGAAAGCGAAGTTCGCAATGGGGTGGGGCCTGCAACTGCAGCTCACGACGTAACAAAATACCAACGGATTTCGCCTCTATCGATTCCTTACGATAGGACTCAACCCGGATACTCCCGGTATAACGTACATGAGCCATGTACACCGATCCCATCTGAATCGGAACACCTCTTATATGTTCGTTCGTGAGAAAACTAAACCGATAAACGTCCCAATAATCACCCAGAAGATATTGAAACTCCTCTTGTTGCTTCAAATACATAACCAGCTTTTGTGACTCTTTTTGGATAGGCCAATCATGATTTTTGTTCCACTGAAACAGAAGGCCTGAATATACGACAACCAGGGCCGTCATGAGCGCTGTTCCCATCCAACGCCGGCAGGACGCCAGTTGTGTAACTACCACAGCAAAAGCTAAAGGCCACCATGACATGATATAAATCAGATACCGGGAATTGAATTCGTTGTTAACTGCAGGGTGAATCAGAAACCCCATTAAAGTAACAAGAGGCGTCAGGGCCATTAAGAATCTACCCGACCGCAATGCAAATATCTGATTCCCCTCTGCTGGTTTACAACACCATGATCGTATGATCATCCCATAAAATACGAGCACTACCATTATCCAGATCAAAACTACTCCCAAGGTCAACATGCTTAAATACGCGTTTTGCCACCACGCATCCACACGATACCCTGTCAGAAATTTCGGCAAACACTCTGTAATGAATACATCCAGATTATGCTCTGCCTGCATGGTCAACAGAGATAACTTGTTCATGTTTGCGGGAATCGTGAACTGAATCTGCGTGCCGTAGACATCCGGTTCCTGAAGCCATATACCACACCAGTGTGGCGACCATCCCAAGAGAAACCCTGTTGCACACAAGAATGTTCTCAAAAGAAAAACGGACTGGCTGCGCAACATCACAGCTTGCAGCAGCATCACCGGCACAATCATTGCAATGGTGAAAAGGTACATATGATAGGTATAGAATCCTAATCCTAACCAGACACCTAAAACGAAAAGCTGCGACTTTCTATTCGTTTTAAAATAACCAATCAGCAATATGATTGTGATCATATGCCAGAAAGTGATCAGGACATGTCCACCAATGGGAAAATTGCTCCAGAAAAGTATGTCAGGACTAATAAATACTGTTGCCAAAAGTGCTCGAATTGCTGTCTGATGACCGTAAAGCAGGTTTACCAATCCATACGTAGCACCCACATATAATCCGAATGCTATTACCGGTCCTGAAATCAGTGTGTAGGTGTTCACTCCAAAACACCACGCAGCTGGTAACGCGAGGATTATCTCGGTTACTCCCATATAATGAATACCAGGTAAGTGCCAACCTCCCTGGCCTTCAGACATCCACTTTAACATCAGTCCATTACAGGCGGCATCACTGTCAAGTGAATCGGTACCATGAATCCACAAGGGAATACGCAACAGCATCGCCATAACCACCGTAAGGGTGATCCAAGCGATGCGTTTAGAAAATGAAACAGGCTGACTGGAGCTTAAGATGAAAGGCGCAGACATCGACATTGGTAGTGCGATCGCACATCCAGAGAACGGCTCGTAATTTCACATAAGGACTCTACAAACTCTAGCGTAACGGGTCTTCCATCCCAAGACCACTGACAGTCACAAATCCACTGCTGAACGCTGTTCTGATAGACTGCACTGACCCGTGTTAACTCGATACAACAGAAATAAACACAACCAACTGACCTTGACCTTGTCCGCTACATGAACTACTTGTTTCGACTGGACAGTTAAGGGCGGTTTTTTGTTCTCACCGAATATATCTATGGTGGAGTTCTCCGTTATTTTACCGGCCCACAATGAAGCGGAAAATCTTCCTGATTTAATCGCTGAGTTGAACTCCGTAATGACTCAACTTCAAGAGCCCTTTGAAATTATTGTTGTGGACGATGGTTCCACTGACGCAACCTGTTCTACCATCCGTGCTTTACAACAGGATACCCGCGCTTTGCGACTCCTGTCACTTGACCACAACCGAGGACAGTCCGCTGCACTTGACGCTGGCCTGCTGGTGGCAGAAGGAACTTTCTTAATCACCATGGATGCCGATGGACAGAACCCTCCCAAAGAAATCCTTAAACTATATGAGTCACTTGGAAATCACGATGCTGCGTGCGGATGGCGACAAAACAGAAAAGACTCTCTCTGGCGGCGTTTTTGTTCAAAATTGGCTAACCGGATTCGTCGTACCGTCCTGCAAGACGGTATTCACGATATCGGTTGCAGTCTGCGAATCATTCGTAGATCCGCCTGGAAGAAAGTTAATATTAGGTTATTCCGTGGACTGCACCGCTTCGTCCCCTCGCTCTTGGTGTTTGCAAACTGTGACCTGATTCAGGTTCCAGTCAACCACCGACAAAGGCGATATGGTCATAGCCACTATTCTGCGAGAAAACGATTAATCAGTCCCTTGATCGACCTCATGGCTGTTGGCTGGATGAAACGTCGATGGCCACGTTATACGTGTAAAGAAATACTTCCAGATACCCCTGAAAAAGCCGAGAGCATCCCGAGCTAATGCGTTTGCTTCAACGCCATGTGCTACAAGATGTACTGATTGTCACATTACTCGCCCTCATAGCACTTACCCTGCTTCTGATGTCTGCGGGTGTGATTGCTGAGGCACGTAAGGCCGGACTCGGTCCACAGCAGATATTACTGATTACCCCGTTTCTTATACCCGGAACACTTCCCTACACCATTCCTCTAAGTATCCTCTTTGGTGTCACGACTGTTTATGGCCGGATGTCAGGATGGGGAGAAATCACTGCAATCAAGGCTTCTGGTATCAGTATCACAGCTATCCTCTGGCCGGTCCTTCTGCTCGGCGCAGCATTAAGTGTCGCAACACTTTTTCTTTCAGACCGATTTGTTCCTTGGGCTAGAGCCGGCATCCGAACGACGGTATTGAATACTCTAGAGGATGTCATTTACGATATCCTCCGAAATAAGCAGGTGCTCTATGACGATCAGACCCACGTAAGAATCATTGTCAAAGATGTCATAGGAAAACAACTCATCGCTCCGACATTCATGTATCGGACCCAGCAAGGCAGTGACGTGGTCGCACGCGCTGATGAAGCATCTCTCCACATTGACCATGAAGCGGGATTGATTCATATCAGAATGGACAATGCAAACCTTGCTACCAGTAATGGTTCTACCCTAACCATTAAGCACTTTGATGAGCCGATAGCTCTGCCGGGATGGAATCGAGCCGTAAGAAAAAAACCGCAGGATTTCACCATTGAACAAATGCGCCGCGAAATCCACCATCTTGGAAGTAAAGAATCGCTTTTGAAAGCTCAGGCGTCCATAGGATCGGTTTTTTCTGTTATGAGTGGTGACCCTCAACGTTTATTAGATAACCCTTTACACAAAAAGCTCTCAAAGAAACTCTGGAGAATTCAACGAGATATTCGCAAATTTCGAACTGAGATGCATAGTCGACGTGCCATGTCTTTCAGTTGTTTTTTCTTTGTCATGCTCGGAGCACCCATTGCCATCTGGGGACAACGGGCTGATTTCATGGGCAACTTTTTCCTTTGTGTCGTTACCATTTTATTTGCCTACTATCCGCTTTCGTTGCTGGGAATGAATCTTTGCAAGGAGGGCTTGGTGGAACCTTCCTGGATGATGTGGACCGGAAATGCATTTCTGGGTATGTCGGGAACGACTGTTCTGCGTAAAGTCCTGCGACACTGACCAACATAATCATTGGGTGAACAATCTCTCTCCAACCAGGCAACTTGAATCGGCCAGGGCCCTTCCCCCACTGCAACATTCACCGATTATTCGCCATTTACGTTACCCACACCTGAAAGTGTTATTTCACCCCGCTGATCAACAGCCAAAAGCACTGCCCCATCTTTAACGGAATCTACCTTCTGGTAAAATTCCTCCGGCGTACGTACGGTTTGACCGAAAACATGGGTAATTAAATCGTTTTCTTTTAACCCCGTAGTTTCCGCAATGCTGCCCGGTTCCACATGAATCACAAGAACACTGCCTTGTTGCGGCAGCGGTTGTCGAGACATGATCTCATACCTAGCCGTCGCATAGTCAACACGAACTCCACGCCATAGTTTTCGCTTCACTGTGGCAATCACACGATTTCGTTCCCGCATTGGAAATTTTCCCAGAATTACGGACTGTTGAAAGGATTTGCCTTCTCGCAGGATCTCCACAGGAACCAACCTGCCCACCGGCAAGGTTCCCACAATGAATGTCAAATCTTCACGATGGTGAATGGGCATCCCGTTAACCCGAATGATTACATCCCCGCGAAGCATGCCTGCCCAACTCGCCGGTGTACCTGGAAACACCTTGCCAACAAGAATCCCACCAGGAATCCCCTCTGCGGCAGGCCTTTGAGACGGCCCAAGGTTAATACCTAGAAATCCATACTCTCGTTCACGTCCTTTTTTCAAAATATCAATCGTAAATCGCATAATCGAATCTAAGGGAATCGCATATCCGGCGGATTGTTCAAAACCAGACAATGCTGCTAAGGATGTCGTTAAGCCTATCATCTCTCCCTTCAAATTGACTAATGCTCCACCACTTGTACCCAAACTCAATTTTGCATCGGTCTGCAACAGAGTGCCATAATGATGAAGTGTCGGGCGGTCAAACTGACCGAACTCATCCATGGTGGGCCCCATCCAGCGTCCTACATTACTGACAATTCCCCAACTCACACTGGGAGACCCATCTCTAGCAATGGCATACGGGTTACCAAAAGCTAAAACCATGGTCCCTTTCTGAATATTTTCGACGGAACCAAAGGTAATCGCTTTCAGATCTTCAATGGCTGGTTGTTCCGTAAGTGAGACGGAAGAATCTGAAATTAAACGTACTATCGCAAGATCGGTACGAGGATCCGCCGCATAAATACTTCCCTGAAAAACACGCCCATCCTGGAGCACAACGTAAAGAGAAGGCTCCGGCCTGGATTCTTTAAGTCGTTGCGGCGATTCTGGGGCATATCTTTCTACAACATGATAATTGGTAAGCACCAATCCTGAATCATCAACAATTACACCACTACCCGCGGACCATGGGATAAATTCCGGGCTCCTTGGGTCCAATTCCAAACGGGCTCCCGGAATCACCCGTATCGAATCCGGTAAGGAACGGTCACCCTGTGATAACACCGGACTGCCTGCTCCACCCAGCATAATACTCACAACAGCTGGCTCGGCACGCTTTATCGCTCTTTGAAAGGCCCGTTGAATCGTGAGAACGGCATCAAGACCGTCATTTTCCTGCGCAAAGACAGCCACTGTTGTGTTCCCTGCAAAGAGAATACAAAGCCAAAATGACCATAGCCATCGACAGAATATCAGGATGTCGGTTCTATTTACCATAGGCCTGATAGTGGCACATCTCACATATGAGAAAATGAAGTCGGTGTATTATTTTTTTCCATTGTCCTCTGGTTGTTGTTCCGGTTGGACACCCCGAGCCGCGAGAACCTTGACTCTCAGTTCTTCCAACACATCGGTATTTTCCCGTAAGAACTTACTGGCATTTTCTCGCCCCTGTCCCAATCGCACTTCCGAATAACTAAACCAGGAACCACTTCGTTGTACTAGCTTTTCAGCTACAGCAAGATCCAGAATATCACCCTCCAAACTAATTCCTCGATCGTGCAACATATCAAATTCCGTTTGGCGAAACGGTGGTGCAATCTTATTTTTTACTACTTTTGCCCGCACACGGATGCCAATCATTTCATCCCCATCCTTGATAGAACTGATACGCCTCACATCAATACGACAGGAACTGTAGAATTTCAAAGCCCTCCCACCGGGAGTAGTTTCCGGACTTCCAAACATGACCCCAATTTTTTCACGAATCTGATTAATAAAAACGACACAACTTTTTGAGCGCGCAATGGCTCCGGTCATCTTGCGCATTGCCTGGCTCATGAGCCGAGCCTGTAGTCCAACATGCTGCTGACCAATTTCGCCTTCAATTTCAGCACGTGGTACCAGCGCTGCAACGGAATCGATAACAATCACATCCACGGCATTGGAACGCACCAGCATCTCTGCTATCTGCAGTGCCTCTTCGCCACAGGAAGGTTGACTGACCAACAGGTTTTCCAAGTTGACCCCAAGGCGTCTTGCCCAAGATGGGTCCAGCGCATGTTCGGCATCAATGAAGGCAGCAACACCATTTTTCTGTTGCGCATTGCCAACAATATGTAATGCCAAAGTCGTTTTTCCACTGGATTCGGGCCCAAACAGTTCGACGATTCGTCCTCTCGGAACACCCCTGCCTCCCAGAGCAAGATCCAATGATAAGGCTCCCGTTGCAATACCAGGTATGCTTGACTGGCTTGCCTGCCCTAATTGCATGATCGCACCCTTGCCAAACTGCTTCTCAATTTGACCAAGTGTTGTTTTCAGTACTCGTTCCTGACTATCCGCTTGTGCAACAGCCATCCATACACCCTCTCTTATTAACCCTAAGGGGTCTCAGTTATGATAATGAACAAACGAACACTATTATATCGATTGCACTATTTTGCTGCAAGAGAACCGTAATATCAACTAGGGGTTACCTAGAATCCGTCAATTATTCGGAAAAATCAGATTTACCCATACCACCATCAGCGCAAAGCAGCCCGGCCCATTCTACGATATTGTGGTCCTTCCGATGAAAGTTCACTCGACATCACAGCAAGTTCCGTGACAGAAACAGCTTCACTTTCACTTGTGTTATTCATGCACAGCTTTCTTGCAATTTCTGATTTCGAAGCCACATTTCGAATCCGTCCCAGGGTAACATGCGGCGTAAAACGCCTTGATTCCGGCACAAATCCAAACTTTTCCAATTCATTTTCGAGCTTGCCGTGAAGTGCCAAGAGTTGATCACTTCCCTGTGCCACACCGATCCACAAAGTACGAGGATTTTCCACATTGGGAAAAGCGCCCAAATCTGAAAGCTTCATCGAAAACGGATCACAGGACTGAGAAACACCTTTAACACAATCACAGATTTCAGGAATCAACCTATCCTGAACTTCACCAAGGAACTTCAGTGTTAGATGAACATGAGGTAATTTTACCCACCTCACATCAATGTCCCTGCCCGACAACGATTGTTGTAACCCTACGGCCCACTTCCGGACACTCACTGGCAATTCAATCGCGATAAATACGCGAATTCGCTGGGGCACGGAAACACTCCTTTGTTCTCTTAATGCCGGATTGTCAATTACAGGAACGGCTCCCTCGAATCCATCCGGTCCTGAAAAGGGTTCGTCACACCAAACCCGATGCATTGGGCCTGAAATCAGTTACCGGTGGTTCCATCTGAATGAAAACCACACGTTCATCTAATCAGACAGCTGATCTTCTTGCCTGAAACTCCCGCATCCAGTAATCATGATTCGGTAGAGTTTACAAAGCCGTCCATTTGCTGGTCGATCCGCTTCAAAACCGATTCAGGCCACCTCAAGGATGCAAGCCGGCACTTAATCGTGTCGCAGCGCCTCAATCGGATCCATGATAGCTGCCCTATAGGCCGGATAAGCACCAAAAAGAATACCCACTGTAACTGAAATACCAAACGCAATAGGTAGCGAAATGGGATTAATAATCGCTGGTAACCCATCCATCTGATCCGCTTTCGGAGTCTCGTATAACATAGCCATAAACGCAGGCGCATCGGTAATCAAAAAAGGCAGGCCTACTCCCAGCAATATTCCACCAACAGCCCCACAGAGAGCCAGTGCGCATGCCTGGGCAATGAGTACCGGGCTAAAACCCTCACGTGATACCTTGACCATCACACTTAAGATAACCAGAACGATCAATGCGGAACTAAGTACGATCCCGATATCCCAGCGAAATGGAGCATCCTCATAATCAAAAAAGAAACTCCTGGCAGGCAAGGTTGCATTAAGACCCCATGCCACCTGTTCAAATAGATACGAAACTCCAACTCCCACTCCAAGACCGACAACACCACCCAAACTGCTCAATGCTATGGTCTCTGTTAGAAACTGCCAAATAATGTGTTTTCGCTGGGCACCCAGAGAACGGCGGATCCCTATCTCACGTGTTCTTTCCGTTACGGTAGCAAGCATGATATTCATGATGCCAATTCCACCCACGAGTAGGGAAATACCACCTACAGAACCGAAAACCCAGTTCATCAGCTCTTCAGTCTGTTTGGCCTGGTCGAGCAGTTCCAGAGGTACGGTTACCGCATAGTCTTCCTTTAAATGATGCGTTCCCATCAGATTCTTAACAACTTCAGCTGTCGGTTCGACCATCTCCGTGCTGGAAACAGTCAACGTCAGCTGACTCAATTCCGTACGTTCCATCACCATCGTGCCACCCCGCATGTCTACCCGCAGATCTCCGAAACGAAGACTGGCTGTCGACAGCGGAATGTAAATATCTTTGTTATATTCCTGGGCGGCCATACTGCCCCCGATCGCCGCGGTTGCCTGCCGAGGTTCGCAAACACCAATCACACGGTAATAGTCATAGCCTACACGAACCGCCTGTTCAATTGGATCCTGGGCAGGAAAAAGTCTCTGTGCCACTTCAGCTGCCAGCACAGCAACATTCTCTCGACGTTCCATATCCGTATTGCGCAAAAATCTCCCTCGGCGGACCTTCATGTTGTTAATCGGAAGGTACTCTGGACTGGTTGCCACAACCCGGCCATCCATGGTCTTATCGTGATGACGTAATTCTTTGGGTTGTTCCCATATCGGCAACGCGCGAGTCAGTGTTGGAACGGTCTTGCGAATACGATCATAATCCTCAAAAAGGATTCCATATTCCGCGACACGGCTATTGGTTGCTTGATTGGAGGAATCCTCCACCGGTTTGACGCTGCGCACTATGATATTGGTCGCACCCAACCCCTTGATCCGCTCCAACATCTCAAAAGTGGCGCCTTTTCCTAACGCCATCATGGCTATTACAGAACAGACACCAAATACAATTCCCAACGCTGTCAAGCTGCTCCGCAACTTATGCAACAGGATGTTTTTCATCCCCAGGCGAATGGTTCGAATCCAATGGTCTAACACGTATCTGTTCCTTACTCACAATTCTGCCAAAGAAAGCGCGTCCAGCGTTTATAAAGACCACACCATTTAATTGAATATCTCACATTCGCTATATCATTTCATCCTCGATAACCGCACCATCGCGCAGACGAATCTTGCGCTTGGTACGAGCGGCAACCTCATCTTCATGGGTCACCATGATTATGGTCTTCCCCGCGTCGTTGAGCTCCTG